>CAJXLZ010000023.1 GCA_913056505.1 uncultured Desulfurellaceae bacterium | reverse complement strand
TAGATCTTTTGATTTTATCACAAAAACACCCCCGACGAGCGTGCTTATAAAGAAAACACTTGGTATATCAAAAGGTTCTAATGATCAACTAAAGACAAAAGTAGGCAAGTTGTCTAAAGATAAGTTAGAGGAAATAGCAAAAATAAAAATTCCGGATTTAAACACGAACGATCTACATGCAGCTATGAAGATAGTTGCAGGCACTGCTGTAAATATGGGTGTTGAAGTAGAAGAATTTTAGAATTAAGGATATATACCACATCTATTTAAATATTTGTGGGAGCCAGGAGGTTTAAAATGGCGAAAAGAGGCAAGAAATACTTAAGCGCCTTGGAAAAATATGACAGATTAAAGGAATATCCACTAAGTGAGTCTATTAAAATTTTAAAAGATATAGCCTATGCAAAGTATGATGAAACAGTTGAACTGCATATGAGATTGGGTGTCGATCCGAGGCATTCTGATCAGATTGTCAGAGGGACTGTAAGTCTGCCTAATGGCACAGGAAAGAGTGTGCGTGTTTTGGTTTTCACAAAAGGTGAAAAAACAAAAGAAGCAAAAGATGCCGGTGCTGATTTTGTAGGTGCCGAGGATATATCGGAAAAGATTCAAAAAGGGTGGCTTGATTTCGATAAGGTGATAGCGACGCCGGATATGATGGGCATTGTGGGTAAGTTAGGAAGGGTATTAGGCCCAAGAGGACTTATGCCTAACCCTAAGGTAGGGACTGTTACAAATGATATTAGCGATGCTGTAAAGAGAGCTAAGGCAGGAGAGATTGAGTTTAGAGTTGATAAAACTTCAAATATACACGTAGGCGTAGGAAAAAAATCTTTCGATGATGAAAAATTAAGTGAGAATATAAGAGCAGTTTATAGCGCTATTTTAAAGGCAAAGCCTGCTTCCAGTAGGGGTAAGTATATCAAGTCCTTATATTTATCCACTACTCATTCTCCAAGTGTTAGAGTGGAATTGAAATCAATATGATATTTTTGCATAAAATGAATAGGTCAAAGAGAGTGGGTGGCTACTGCCTTAATATTGCCTGCTTGAGGCTAATTTTGCCCTTTGGCCCGCTTAAAGAAAGGAGGGTGTATTGGAAAGAAAAAGAAAGATAGAACTTTCTAAAAAACTATCTGAAAAGCTTAATAATTCCAAGGCTATGTTTGCAGCTGATTATTCTGGATTAACGGTAGCAGAAATGGAGAGTATTAGAAACAGTATGAAGCCATTAAATGCTACATTTAACGTTATAAAGAATAATATTGTCAAAAAAGCTATTAAAGATAGTGAATGGGAGAAAGTTTCAGATGCTATTGTAGGTCCTAATGCGTTTGCGATCACCTCTGAAGACCCCGCAGATCTCGCTAAAGTGCTTGTTGAAAAGGCTAAAGAGTACAAAAAGTTAGAGATTAAATTTGGAGCCTTAGATGGTAAGATTATAGACGCAAAGCAGATAGAACAGCTTAGCAAATTACCTTCTAAAGAGGTGTTGTTGTCAATGTTGTTAAGGACGCTTAATGCTCCTGCGACAGGATTTGTGAATGTTTTAGCCGGAAATGTTAGAAAATTGATGTATGCTTTAAAAGCTATTGAAGAAAAGAAAAAAGAGAATGCTTAAGGAGGATATAGAATGGCGGATATAACAAAAGAAGATGTTATTGGTTTTATTGAGAAGATGACGGTTATTGAGCTGTCTGAATTTGTAAAAGAGTTAGAAGACAGATTCGGTGTCAGCGCTGCAGCGCCTGTAGCTGCTGTAGCTGCAGCACCAGCAGCAGCTGCAGCTGAGGAAGCCAAAGAGCAAACAGAATTTGATGTTATCCTAAAATCAATAGGCGACAAAAAGATACAGGTTATTAAAGCTGTAAGAGAAATAACAAAGTTAGGATTGAAAGAGGCTAAAGCAGTTGTGGATGGAGCGCCTAAAGCAGTTGTAGAGAAGGTATCTAAAGAAGAAGCAGAGAGCGTTAAAGCTAAATTATTGGAAGCTGGAGCAGAAGTAGAGGTTAAATAATTTGATTTTCAGGTGCGGGAAAGAATCTATTTGGTTCTTTCCCGTTTTTTCTTTATTTAAGTAATAACGTAATGTTTTCTATTTTTTAAAGAAAACACTTCCGGAACGTGCAAGGTAAGCTATATGAAACTTTAAAAATTATTAATGAGGTGAGTAATGGCCAAGCTTCTTCCTCTAGATTATAGATTAAGGGTTAGTTTTGGTAAAAGTAAAAGTATAATGGATATACCTGATCAATTGAATATTAATATAAATTCCTTTAATAACTTTTTAGACAAAAATAGTAAAATAGAAAAAAATCTAGACAATGCATTAAAGTCTATTTTCCCTATAGATGATGTTCATGGAAGGTTGAGACTTGATCTAATAGATTGGAGTATTAAAGAACCTAAATTTGATGATAAAGAGTGTAAAGCACGCGGCATTTCCTATACGGGCTCTATTACAATAAAGGTAAGACTGACATTGTGGGATATAGATGAAAATACAGGTGATAAGCTGAGTGTTAAAGATATCAAAGAGCAGGAAGTATATGTTGGCGAAATCCCTCTCATAACTGATTCCGGCAGTTTTATAATAAATGGTGTAGAAAAGGTCATTGTAGGGCAGCTGCATAGGTCAACAGGAGTTATATTTAAGTCGTTGTCAAAAGCGGGAAGCCGTGGGCAATTTTATGGACAGATTATACCAGAGCGAGGTAGCTGGATAGAATTTGAAACAGATGCCAAAGATATACTGTTTTCGAGAATAGATAGGAAAAAGAAATTTCCGTCAACCATTTTACTAAAAGCATTGGGTTTTACGGAAAGTGAAATTTTAAAATTATTCTATAAAACAGTTAGTATAAAGGTGAAAAATGAACAGTTTTTCGCCAAAGTTTCAGAAAGTATAATAGGTTTTAAATCTGCAGAAGATATAGTGATAAACTCTAAAGTTGCTGTTAAGGCAGGTAAAAAGATAACAAAAAGGGTATTGGATCTTCTTATGGCTAATAATTTGAGATATATATCCATAAGAGAATCTGATATGATTGACAAAATTGCCGCAACTAAGATTGTATCCTCTGATAGAGAAAAGGATTTGATTTGTGATGTGGCGACTGTTATAAACACAGATTTATTAAGTTCTATAAAAAAACAAACTGTTAATTTTGATGTAGTTTACTGCAAATATAATGATAATATTATAGTTGACACCATAATTGCGGACAGGGATGTTTTAAAGAAAAAGAAAGCGCTGATTTCAGGAGATATTAGCGAGCAGGATCTATCGAAGGTGTTTCTTCATTCAATTTTAAGGCCCGGAGAGCACACAACTATTGAAGAAGCCGACAAATTTTTTAACAGTCTATTTTTTGATTTCAATAGATACGACCTGTCTTTAGAGGGTCGTATGAGGATAAATGAGACTTTAGGCATAAATATACCAAACGAGGTGAGGACACTTACTAAGGATGATTTTATAGGTGTTATTAAATACTTTGTACTTTTGAGAAACAATCTTGTTGTACCTGATGATGTTGACAGTCTTTCGAATAAAAGAGTCAATCTTATAGGAGAACTGCTGTATCATGAGCTTAGAAAGGGGCTTATGCGTACACAGCGTCTTGTGAGAGACAAAATGATAATGAAAGATATAGAAACTATAACCCCTTATGATCTGATAAATACAAAACCTATATCAAGTTCTATAAAAGATTTTTTTGCAACAGGCCAGTTATCGCAGTTTTTGGATCAGACCAATATTCTCTCGGAGATTTCTCATAAAAGACGACTGTCTGCATTAGGGGAAGGCGGTTTGACAAGAGAACGTGCAGGATTTGAGGTAAGGGATGTCAACCCGACCTACTACGGAAGGATTTGTCCTATAGAAACACCTGAAGGACCAAATGTAGGCCTAATCTCATCATTGTCTGTCTATGCGAGGATTAACAGATTTGGATTTATAGAAACCCCTTATCGTAAAGTTAAAAATGGTGTAGTTTCAACAGATATAGAATACTTTACGGCATCTAACGAAGCAGGTCATATAATTGCACAGGCAAATGCACCATTAAACGAGGATGGTTCATTTGTCAATGAATACGTCTCCGTTAGAAAAGATAAGGAATTTATGGTTGTGCACAAGGATGAAATAGATTTAATGGATATTGCAACAAACCAGATTGTATCTGTAGCTGCAGGTCTAATACCATTTTTGGAACACGATGATGCAAACAGGGCGCTTATGGGTTCAAATATGCAGAGACAAGCTGTGCCTTTATTAAGATCAGAAGCTCCTATTGTAGGCACCGGAATGGAGTATGTTGCCGCAAAATATTCCCGCCATGCCATTATCGCAAAAAGAGCGGGCAAAGTTTTGAGGGTTGATGATAAAATATATATATCGCACAAGAGCAATTCTGGGTATGAATTAGATGTCTATCCATTGAATAGATTTTCAAGATCTAATCAGGATACCTGCTTTTCCCAAAACCCTATAGTTGATATAGGTGATTATGTAAATAAAGGACAAATCATTGCAGATGGTCCAAGTATGGAAGGGGGCGAACTTGCCCTTGGAAAAAACTTAGTCGTGGCGTTTGTGCCGTGGCGCGGATATAACTATGAAGATGGAGTAACAATTTCCCGCAGAGTCGTAGAAGAAGATATGTATACATCCATACATATTAAGGAATTTCAAATTTTTGCCAGCGATACAAAATTTGGGCCCGAGGAAATTACTGCAGATATTCCAAATGCTTCTGCGGAAATAGTTAAAAATCTTGATAAAAATGGAATAGTAAGAATAGGCTCATACGTAAAACCCGGTGATATATTAGTGGGAAAGGTTACACCAAAAGCTGAAACACACTACTCTCCCGAGGAACGCCTTTTGCGTGCCATATTTGGTGAAAAATCCACTAATGTTAGTGATTCTTCTCTTAAAGTTACTCCTGATACGAGTGGTACAGTTGTCGATGTTAAGATATTGAAACGCAGGGGCATAAAATCTAATAAGAGAAAAAAGGAGATAGACGAAAATACTAAACATAAGTTGAAAAAAAATTATGATACCGAATTGAATCTAATTAAGAAATTAAAGCTGCAATACCTGATAGAAAAGGTAATGGAATATCCTTTAGAAAAAGATGTTGTAATCAATAAGAAAAAATTTAAGAAAGGCCAAATTTTTTCCTTAGAGGAATTGAATAATTTAAAGGAAAATGATTTAAAAAAATTAATTTCAGATAAAGTTAATATTGAAGAGATCGATCGGCATTATGAAAATCGTATAAAACAAGCCACTGCTACATATGAACAGAAACTTAAGAATTTAAACGCAGACGATACGCTACCCCCAGGCGTTATTATGGGAATCAAAGTATATGTTGCTACAAAAAGGAAATTATCTGTCGGAGATAAGATGAGCGGTAGGCATGGGAATAAGGGTGTTGTGTCCAAAATCCTACCGGTTCAGGATATGCCTTTTTTGGAGGACGGTACACCTGTGGATATTGTTCTAAATCCTCTTGGTGTTCCATCGAGAATGAATATAGGACAAATTATGGAAACTCACCTTGGATGGATAGGTAAGGGCTTGGGTAAAAAAATAGATGAATTGATTAAATCTAAAAAGAGGGATGAATTGAAATCATTCTTAAACACAATAATAAACGACAGTGAGTCTAATAGCTTTATAAATAGCTTAAGTGATGAGAAATTAGATATGTATGCTAAGGATATGGCTAATGGCGTACATTTTGCAAATCCTGTCTTTGAGGGTGCAAAAGAAAATGATCTAAAATATTTGCAGAACGTTGCTGGATTTAAACGGTTGAAGAGCGCGTTGTATGATGGTATTACGGGAGAAAAATTCATTGAACCTGTTACTGTAGGTGTAATGTACGTTCTAAAATTGCATCATCTTGTTGATGATAAAGTGCATGCAAGAAGCATAGGCCCATATTCACTTGTTACACAGCAGCCTCTGGGAGGAAAGGCGCAATTTGGCGGTCAGAGATTTGGCGAAATGGAGGTATGGTCATTGGAAGGATATGGTGCAAGTTATGCATTGCAGGAGATGCTTACTGTAAAGTCGGATGATGTAAGCGGCAGAAATAAGACTTATGAATCTATAGTAAAGGGAAGACCTGTTCCTTTAGGTGGAGTGCCGGAATCATTCAATGTTTTAGTAAAAGAGATGCAGGCATTGGGATTGGATGTGGAGCTCTTAAAGGACATAAGGAGAAAATAGGGGGATGATATAGATGTTTACTGTTTTAAAAAGTAAACCAAAATCCGCGAAAGATTTTGATGCTATAAGAATAAAATTGGCTTCTCCTGAGAAGATAAGAGAGTGGAGTTATGGCGAAGTAAAAAAAGCAGAAACCATAAATTACAGAACGTTTAAGCCTGAAAGAGATGGGCTGTTTTGCGCTAAAATATTTGGTCCTATGAAAGATTATGAATGCTTATGCGGCAAATATAAGAGAATAAAATACAAGGGTATAATTTGTGAAAAATGCGGCGTTGAGGTTACGGAATCTCGTGTAAGACGTGAGCGAATGGGGCATATTGAGTTAGCAACACCTGTTAGTCATATATGGTTTTTGAGAAGTGTTCCAAGTGTTATGGCATCTCTGCTTGATATAAAACTTAAAGATTTGGAAAGGGTAATATACTACGAATCGTATATAGTCACGGAAAGTGAAGTAGATAAGCTGCCTGTAAAAACTGTACTAAGCGAGGCTGCCTATAAAAATTATATGTCAGAATACGGTATTAGATTTATTGCAGAAATGGGAGCATTAGCTATACAGAAACTGCTTAAAAATATAGACCTTGATATGCTGATATTGGAATTAAGAGATGAGCTGGATGCAACAAATTCTGAGCCTAAAAAGAAAAAAATAATGAAGCGTATGAGGCTTGCAGAAAAGTTTAAAAGGAGCGGCAATAAGCCTGAATGGATGGTGATGAACGTTCTTCCTGTTTTGCCCCCTGATTTAAGACCACTTGTATCTTTAGAGGGCGGTAGGTTTGCATCGAGCGATTTAAATGATCTATATAGAAGGGTGATAAATAGAAATAACAGACTGAAGCGACTGATAGAATTAGGTGCACCCTCTATTATAATAAGAAATGAAAAGAGAATGCTTCAGGAGGCTGTTGATGCATTAATTGATAACGGTAAAAGAAAACAGGTTGTAAGAACGTCTAATAACAGACCGCTGAAGTCATTAAGCGATTCCATTAAGGGTAAAGAAGGCAGATTTAGAAAAAACCTTCTCGGAAAAAGAGTAGATTATTCAGGACGTTCAGTTATTGTTGCCGGTCCGGAGCTTAATATGGATCAATGTGGCTTGCCGAAGGTTATGGCTTTGGAGCTATTTAAACCTTTCATCTACCATCGTTTGATAGAAGACGGACACGCCACGACCGTTAAGGCTGCTAAAAAAATAGTGGATAGAAAAGAAAGCGTTGTGTGGAATATATTGGAAGAGGTTGTCAAGGAATATCCTGTTTTATTAAACAGGGCACCTACTTTGCATAGACTATCTATACAGGCATTTCATCCCGTTTTAACAGATGAGAAAGCCATAAGGTTGCATCCTTTAGCGTGTGCGGCTTTTAACGCTGATTTTGACGGTGATCAAATGGCTGTTCATGTGCCGTTAAGTGTTGAAGCCAGATTAGAATCGGATGTAATAATGTTATCTACGGAGAATATTATTTCACCAGCTAGCGGCAACCCTATAGCAACACCGAGCCAAGATATGGTTCTCGGCATATATTATATGACCAAAGAGGCTTCTAATGCCAAAGGTGAGGGTATGGTTTTTGGCAGCGAAGAAGAGGTATACATCGCCTATAATAATAATATTTGTGCCATAAACGCAAAAATTAAAGCCAGGGTTAGAGGCAAAATATTTAATACAACAGTAGGCAGGGTGCTGTTTTCAAGAATTGTACCCGATTGTGTTCCATTTGATAAGATTAATAAGCTGATGACAAAGAAAGAGGTAATTAAAGTTATATCTTATATGTATAAGCATACGGATCTGCCTACAGTGGTGAAATTCTTGGATGATGTTAAAAATATGGGATATGAGATGTCTACAAGAAGCGGCATATCCATATCCGTAGAAGATATGATAGTTCCAGCGGAGAAAAAAAATATTGTAGAAAAGACAGAAGAAGAGGTCAGAAAAATACAGGAACAATACAGGCAGGGTTTGTTGACAGACTCTGAGAGGTATAATAAATCCATAGATATGTGGGGTTCTGCTACAGATAAAATTGCCGATGCTATGATGAAAAAGTTGGGTGGTGAACATGGAGAAAGCTTTAATTCAATCTATATGATGGCTGATTCCGGTGCAAGGGGTTCAGCACAGCAGATGAGGCAACTTACGGGTATAAGGGGCTTAATGGCAAAGCCATCCGGAGATATTATAGAAACGCCCATTAAATCCAATTTTAAAGAGGGGCTGAGTGTTCTTGAATATTTTATATCTACACACGGCGCAAGAAAAGGCCTTGCCGATACTGCACTAAAAACTGCAAATGCCGGATATTTAACAAGAAGGTTGACCGATGTAGCCCAAGATGTTATTGTTTCTGAAATAGATTGTGGAACAATTCGCGGTGTTTATGTTACTGCACTTAAAGATGTTGAGTTGGAACGTGAACCATTGGCAGAAAGAATAACCGGACGTACTGTTCAGGAAGATGTATATGATCCGAAAACCGATGAAATTGTTATTGAAGCCGGTGAAATAATTACGGAAGAAATTGCAGAAAAGATTGATGACCTAAATATTGATTCGGTATTTATACGTACAGTACTTACATGTGAATCTAAACGTGGAATTTGTGCTAAATGTTATGGTAGAAATTTAACAAACGGCAGATTGGTTGAAATCGGTGAAGCTGTTGGAATTGTTGCCGCACAATCAATTGGAGAACCCGGTACACAGTTAACATTGCGTACTTTCCACCTTGGTGGAACTTCTTCTCGTATTGCAAGTCAGTCGCAAGTTGAAACAAATGTAGGTGGTGTTGTTAGATTTGAAAAAATTAATTTTGTTGAAAAATCTGATTTCTTTGGTAAAGTAAAAGTCGTTATCGGAAGACGTGGTTCAATAGGAATTTTTGATGAAGACGAACGTCAAATTAAACAGTATAAAATTCCTTATGGTGCTGAACTTTTAGTTAAAGACGGTGAAGAAATTGTAAAAGGAAAACCACTTTATAATCATGATCCTTATAATGCACTTGTATTAACAGATGTTAGCGGAACTGTTGAGTATCTTGATTTGATTGATAGAAATACACTTCAGCAAATTGCGGATGAGCATACAGGTCACGTTCAAAAAGTTGTAATCGAATCGAAGGATAAAACCTTGACTCCGAGTATCAGAATTACTGCTGCTGATGGAAGTCAAAAAATATTTAACGTGCCTACACATGCTTTCTTATCTGTTGAAGAAAATGAAACAGTGCAAGCGGGTACAATTTTAGCTAAAATTTCTAAATCTTCATCAAAATCTCGTGATATAACCGGTGGTCTTCCAAGGGTTACCGAACTATTTGAAGCACGAAGTCCTCATGACCCAGCTACAGTATCCGGAATTGAAGGAACTGTTAAATTTGGTGCACGGAAAAAAGGTTCAAGAGAAATTATAGTTGAATCTTTGGATAAGATTGATCAAGAAGTTTACAATGTTGCATACGGTAAACATATTCTTGTTCAGGAAGGAGATGAAATTCCTGCCGGAGAAAAAATAACTGACGGGCCAATGGATCCACACGATATTCTTAGTATTAAAGGACCTAATGCAGTTCAGGAATATCTTGTAAATGAAATACGGGATGTTTATCGACTTCAAGGTGTGAAAATAAATGATAAGCACATAGAAATAATTGTAAAACAAATGTTACG
>CAJXLZ010000022.1 GCA_913056505.1 uncultured Desulfurellaceae bacterium | reverse complement strand
TAAAAAAGGGCAGCAATGTTATACAAATTAAAGGGGATAAAGAAAAAAATCTTTTAGAAGTATTGGCTGAACATTCCATATTTATTAATGCTTACTGCGGCGGAATGGGCAGTTGTAAAAAATGCATTGTTAGATATTTAAAAAATGCTCCCAAACCCACAAAAAATGAAATAGATGCATTTAATGAATCTGAGCTATCAAAAGGGTTCAGGTTAGCTTGCCAGCATATGGCGAAAGATGATACTGCTATAGAGGTTTTCGAATCCCAGGTGTCATTTGCATCAAGCAGCGATGATAATTGTTGCGCAGATGATTCTAAAAATTACATAGCTCTGGATATAGGCACAACAACAATAGCGGCATCTTTAATTGTGAATAAAAAAGTTAAAGATAACGCATTTTTGCTTAATCCTCAGGTTATTTTCGGATCCGATGTCATCTCGCGCATAGCTCAATCGAATAAAGGTAAACGCAAAATATTGGAAGATATATTGGATAGTGCAATATCTAATATTGTGGAGACCTTCAAACAAAAACATAGATTAAACAGTATAGATGGCATGGTTGTTGCCGCAAATCCAACAATGATAGCATTTTTTCTAAAAAAGAACACAAAATGTATCGGCGAATATCCGTATAAGCCTGTTTTTTCAGGATCCAAAACGGTCATATGGCATAATATTAATGTTTACATTCCGTATATTATCAGCGCATATTTAGGTTCGGACATTATAAGCGGGCTTTTGAATGCTGATCTATCGAGCAATTTTATATTTGTTGATATAGGCACGAACTGCGAGGTTGTTGTAAAATATGGGAGAAAAATTGTTGCCTTAAGCGTCCCCTCTGGACCCGCATTAGAAGGTTTAAATATCGATTTTGGTATGATGGCAAAAGATGGTGCTATAGAATCCGTGGATTTTAACGGGGTTTTCAATATTAAGACTGTAGGCAATAAAACAGCTGAAGGTATTTCAGGAAGCGGATTGGTGAGTGCTATTGCTCTTATGAACAAATACGGATTAATAGATTCAACGGGCAGACTGCTTGATGCTTGGGAACCCGCTGCGCCGCTGCAGCTGATAAACAGGATTAAAAAAGAGGGATTTTTGTTGCATGAGGGTATATTTTTAACACAAAATTCGATTCGGGGATTTCAACTTGTTAAAGCATCACTTGCAGCAGGTATAGAGATCGCCCTAAGCAAACTCTCTTTAAATATTAATGATATAAAAACCATTTATGTATCCGGAGGATTTTCAAAGTCTTTAAAAAAGGAAGATATGATATGTTCTGACTTGATAAATTTAAATGCGAAGTTTATATTCTTGGGCAATAGTGCACTTAACGGCGCGAAACTTCTATTTTGTTCTGACGTTCGGCAGAAAGCGAATAATATTGCCGAATCTATGGAATATATAGATATTGTAAATGAGAGTGATTTTCAGGAATTGTATCTAAAACATATGGAATTTCACAAATGCTGAATTGGATGATTAATATAATAGGTTTCTCTGCTGCTATTTTAACGACTTTCGGTTTTGTACCACAGTTTTTAAGGATAATGAAAACAAAACAGACAGCAGGATTAAGTTTGCATATGATGATTCAACTAGCCTTAGGTCTACTATTGTGGCTTATTTATGGACTTTTAAGAGAAGATATTGTATTAATCGTAGCTAACGGTGTAGGATTTTTAATAGTTTTTTCTACGCTGTGTATATATTTGAAATATAGAAAGGAATAAAGAGAGCATGGAATTTAGTATAGCTACATGGAATGTAAACTCTATTAGGGCAAGGATTAGTTATGTAATAGGTTTTTTGAAAAGAACCAAGATTGATGTTTTATGTATTCAAGAAACAAAAGTTAAGGACAGCTTGTTTCCTAAGGATGAATTTGAATCGTTAGGGTATAATTTGGCTATTTATGGAGGAAAGGGATATAGTGGTGTTGCTACAATATCAAGATTGCCTATTGAAAATGTAAAGAAAAATATTTTGAGTAGTGGATTGGACGAAAAAAGGATTATATCTACAAAGATAAAAGATATAGATATATTTAATGCATATTTTCCAAACGGCCAGAATCCTGAATCTGAGAAGTTTCAGGAGAAACTTAAATTTATAGAGGAATTAAAAAATTATCTGTATAGTAACTATAATACAAAAAATGATAAGGTCATTCTGCTTGGTGATTTTAATGTTGCCCGGCTTCCTATAGATGTCTATGATGAAGAAAAAATGAAAGATAAGATAGGATACCATCCCAAAGAGAAAGAAGCGCTGAATCATTTATATGAATGGGGATTTGTAGATATTTTTAGAATGTTTAATAGAAACCAACAATTTAGCTGGTGGGATTATAGGGCATCTTCTTTTAGAAAGAATATAGGATTGAGAATAGACTATATATGGATATCAGAAGCGCTTAGAAGCAACTGTAGAAGTTGCTATATAGATAAAGATGAAAGAAAAAGGGAACGCCCTTCTGATCATGCACCGGTTGTTGCAAAGTTTGAAATTTAAGGAGGATTTATGAATTATCAAGATATAGTGCTTTCGCTCTCTAAATTTTGGGAATCACAAGGGTGTATAATTCTGCAGCCCTATGATATTGAATCGGGCGCGGGAACGTTTCATTGGGCGACAACACTCAAATCATTGGGGAAGGAGGCTTGGAATGTTGCTTATGCTGCCCCTTCACGCAGGCCTACAGATGGAAGATACGGAGAAAATCCAAATAGACTGCAACACTACTACCAATATCAAGTTGTTATGAAACCTTCGCCTATCAATATTCAGGATTTATATTTAAGTAGTTTGGAGACGCTGGGTATTAAGTTACAGGAGCATGATATAAGATTTGTTGAGGATAATTGGGAATCTCCAACGCTTGGAGCATGGGGTTTGGGATGGGAAGTATGGCTTGACGGTATGGAAGTAACCCAATTTACATATTTTCAGCAGATCGGCGGCTATGACTTAAAGCCTATTCCTGTTGAGATAACATATGGAACGGAACGGTTGGGTATGTATATACAGCAGGTGGAAAATGTGTTTGATATGCATTGGAATGATAAGATTACCTATGGCGATATACATAAGCATGACGAATATGAATATTCGGTCTATAATTTTGAATTGGCAGATACAGATATGCTGTTTAAATTGTTTGATATGTATGAAAATGAATCAAAAAAGTGTGCAGATAATGGTTTGGTTAGACCTGCATATGATTACTGCTTAAAATGTTCTCATGTATTTAATTTATTGGATGCACGTAGTGCAATAAGCGTTACCGAACGCGCTCAGTTTATAAAACGTGTAAGGGATCTGTCAGCCAATGTTGCAAAAACTTATATGGGAGATTTAAATTGAAACTGTTATTTGAACTGTTTACCGAAGAGCTGCCTGCATCCGAGATGAAGGGATTAGACCAGCGTATGGCAGATAATATTTCTGAAATTTTAAAGGGTGAGAATATAATATTTTCGAATCTTAAGAGTTATGTTACACCAAGAAGGATGGCTATAAAATTTGAATTTGATAAATATATAAAATCGGAAGATAAAAAGATTATAGGTCCACCTGAGTCTATATGTTATAAAGATGCCAAACCTACAAAAGCACTAATGGGGTTTTTGAGGAAGAACGGTGCAACAGAAGAAGATATTATAATAGAAGAGAATAAGAAAGGCAGATATGTAAGTCTTATCATAAAGCAAGAGGATAGAAGCGCAAAGGAACTAATGGGCAATATTTTAAATAATTTCATAATAAACCTTCATTTTAATAAAAAAATGAAATGGGGAGATGGTGATTACGCCTTTATCAGGCCTGTTCATAATATTACATTTATGATAGATAATGAGGTTATTGATTTTAATTTTGCTGGTATAAATTCTACATCGTACACATATGGACATAGATTTTTAAACCCGCAGAAGGTGAAATTGAGTTATGATAATTATGAGAGCGCGCTTGAGGATGCTTTTGTTATTGTAGACCAAAATAGAAGAAGAGATATTATATTAAATAAGCTTGAGAGCATATGCAAAAAAGAAAACTTAAGCGTTATCTATGATGACGAACTGTTAAATGAAGTGGTGAATCTATGTGAATATCCTGTGGTTGTGGTTGGTGAATTTGAAGATAAGTTTATACATCTACCTAAAGAGGTGCTTATTACATCCATGAAAGATCATCAGAGATATTTTGCATTTACTAAAAACGGCAAGCTTATAAATAAATTTGCTGCTGTTTCCAACATAGAAACGGATAATATGCAGCTCATAAAAGAGGGGTATGAGCGTGTATTAAGGGCGCGTTTTGACGATGCTGAATTTTTTTATGCGGAAGACAGTAAGAAAAAATTGGTAGATTTTGTAGACGGTCTAAAGAAAATGACATTTCATGATAAGTTGGGCTCACAGTATGACAGGGTTATGAGATTGGTGAAGCTAAGTGCATTTTTGGCGGAAAAACTTAAAGTAAATGTCGATTACGCCAAAAGAGCGGCCTATCTTTCAAAAGCTGACCTTCTCACTCAGATGGTTTATGAGTTTCCTGAACTTCAAGGCGTTATGGGTAGGGAATATGCAAAACTTTCCGGTGAATCCGATAAGGTAGCAAATGCTATATATGAGCAATACTTACCCAAAGATGAGGAAAATGTCAGCTCTGAGACAGGTATGGTGCTATCTTTGGCAGATAAAATAGATTTGATTGTAGGCGGTTTTATAGCTGACCTTAAACCTACAGGCAACAAAGACCCATATGCTCTGCGCCGTGCCGCACTTGGCATTATCAAAATAGTAACGGATTTTAATATTGCACTTAATTTGTCTGAAGCCATTTTGTACGCCGCTAAACTATATAATAAAAATATTGATTTAGAAGGTGTGTTGGAATTTATTAAGGTGAGGTTTTTCAACTACTGCAACCAATATCCGTATGATATATTAATGGCAGTAACGCAGGTTAGTTTTGATGATATAGCGGATGTTAATAATAGGCTTTTGGCATTAAATTATTTTATACTGCACGATCCAGATAAGAAAAAACGCTTTGCAATAAAGAGGGTTTTTAACATCGTGCCAGAGAATTACGAATCTACTTTTATTGATGAGGGTTTATTTGAGAGTGATTATGAAAAAAAATTATTGATTGGTATAAACAGTATTGAATCTGAGTATATTAGACGGTTAGAGAAGAAAGATTATAAGGAAGCAATAAATATGGTTGATAGGATTGTTCCTGATATTAATATGTTTTTTGATAATGTTATGGTTATGGATAAAGATGAAAATATTAAAAATAACAGGCTTTCTTTATTAAATAGGCTGCGTCTGTTAGTTTTGCGTATTGCGAATTTTAAGTTTTTGGAAATTTAAGAGGTTTATATGCTGAAGATTAAAAATACAATAGGCATAACATTCGATGATGTATTACTGCTTCCGAATAAATCATACACATTGCCTAAGGATGCGGATATATCTACAACACTTTCTGATAGACTACATTTAAATGTGCCGTTTATCTCTGCTGCTATGGACACAGTCACGGAGTATAAAATGGCTATAGCAATGGCGCGGCATGGCGGTATGGGTATAATACATAAAAATATGAGTATAGAAGACCAAGCAAATCAGGTAAGACGTGTTAAAAAAAGTGAGAGCGGTATGATTTTAGAGCCTATCACTATCTCTCCGAATGCGACAATAAAGGATGCTTTATATTTAATGAGCCAGTATCATATATCCGGTATTCCAGTGACAGATAGGGATAATACACTTGTAGGCATAATAACAAATAGGGATGTGCAGTTTGAGCATAATCTTTCTGAGAAGGTTGGAAATGTTATGACAAAAGAGAATCTTGTTACTGCTCGCGTGGGAATAACATTAAGGGAAGCTGAGGAATATTTAAAGACAAACAAGATAGAAAAATTGCCTATCGTGGATAAAGATTTCAAATTGAAGGGACTGATAACCATCAAAGATATTAAGAAAAAAATAGAATATCCTCATGCAACCAAGGATGTACACGGTAGGCTCGTTGTAGGCGCGGCAGTAGGAACGCGTGATGGGGAAAAGAGGGCAAAGGCATTGCATGATGCGGGCGTTGATGTGATTGTTGTTGATTCTGCACATGGACACTCTATTTATGTCATTAAACTTGTGGAGAAAATTAGAATGCATCTGCCGGATGTTACGATAATCGCAGGGAATGTTGCAACGAAAGAGGGCACTAAAAGTTTGATAGAAGCGGGCGCTGATATTGTAAAAGTCGGTATAGGGCCGGGTTCTATATGCACTACGCGTATTGTGGCAGGTGTTGGAGTGCCTCAAATTTCTGCAATTTCCGAGTGTGCTGAGGAGGCTGAAAGTTACGGTAAAACAGTAATAGCCGATGGTGGAATAAAATTCTCAGGTGATGTTGTGAAAGCCATTGCTGCGGGTGCAAGCGCTGTTATGATAGGCAATCTATTTGCTGGCGTTGAGGAGTCACCAGGGGAGTCGCTTATATATCAAGGAAGAAAATATAAGGTTTATAGGGGTATGGGATCTATTGGTGCAATGAAGGAGGGCAGCAAAGACAGGTATTTTCAAGATGAAGTAGAGCCTGAAAAGCTTGTGCCAGAGGGCATAGAAGGCAGGGTTCCATATAAAGGGAATGTAGGTGATGTAATATATCAGCTTGTGGGTGGTCTTAAATCTGGTATGGGATATACCGGATGTAAAAATATAGAGGAACTTAAGAATAAAGCCACATTTGTTCAGATAACGCCCGCATCTGTCAGGGAGAGCCATGTTCATGATGTTATAATTACGAAGGAGCCGCCTAACTATAATGTTTAGGAAAATTGTTTTTTTTATATCTGTTTCTATTTTTTTAGGTTTGTATTCTTATGCAAGGGATATTGATGTATATTTTACGCCATCCTATAAAGCTGAGGGTGCAATAGAGGATTTGATTGATAATGCGAACAAGACCATAGATATTGCTATGTATACATTTACTTCAAGATATTTGGCGCAGCATTTAATTGATGCTGAAAATCGTGGTGTAAAGATTCGTGTATTGTTAGATAGAAAGTCAAATGACCCCAAAGAAAATAAATATACAAAATATCTATATTTGAAAAAAAATGGTATTAATATACGATTTGCAGCAGCGCACACCTATAAACGGTGGAAGAGAAGCGGCATAATGCACAATAAGTTTGCTATCTTTGATAATAAAATAGTGGAAACGGGTTCGCTTAACTGGACTGCAAGCGCATTTGTGGTTAATGATGAGAATGTATTAGTAATAAGACGTCAGGATATAGCAAATGTCTATGAAGGAAAATTTGAAGCATTATGGGAAAAAGCAAAAGAAAAATAGACAGATTGATAGACGCGAATTTCAATAGGGTACGTGAGGGATTACGAGTTGTTGAGGATATTGCCCGGTTTATATTGGATGATAAAAAAATTGTAAACGAGTTAAAGAGTATGCGTTCAGATATCTCTTTAATTCAAAAACAATTTAGCGATGCCGTTAATTGTAGGGATACAGCAGGCGATGTAGGCACATCTCTAAGTAGCAGCATAGAAAAAGAGAGATCGGATATTAAAGATATCATATTTGCAAATATGAAGAGGGTTGAGGAGTCATCAAGGGTTTTGGAAGAGGCGTTTAAGCTTATTGATGATCAGACTTCACTTAAATTTAAGGAGTTTAGATATAAGGCGTATATACTGGAAAAGGAGATCATCAATGGCGCAGAACAAACAGGCAATTTGCTTAATGAATGACGCAAACCATATCGTTAAATAAAAATAAATTATACCGATATATGTTTTTGTTGTTAAAATTTTTTATAAGAAGATGGATGTATTAAATGAAGGTAGATAATGTAAGGAACTTTTCTATAATAGCTCACATAGACCATGGCAAAAGTACACTCGCCGATAGATTAATAGAGAATACGGGGAGCTTAAGTAGGCGCGAGATGAGAGAACAGGTGCTCGATAGTTTGGATGTTGAGCGTAAACACGGCATAACAATCAAAGCTCAAAGTGCGAGTCTTGATTATGAATATAACGGCAAAAGGTATTTTCTGAATATGATAGATACGCCGGGCCATGTGGATTTTGGGTATGAAGTTTCAAGAAGTTTATCAGCGTGCGAGGGCTGTCTACTTGTTGTTGATGCATCTCAAGGTGTTGAGGCACAAACCATTGCAAACGCTTATGCCGCTATTGAAAATAATTTGGAAATAATACCTGTTATAAACAAGATAGACCTGCCGTCTGCCGATGTTGATAAAACAAAACAGGAAATAGAGGACGCATTGGGCATAAGCTCAAAAAATGCTATAGAAATATCTGCAAAAAATAATGTTGGCATAGATAATGTGCTGAGATCAATAATTGAGTATATTCCGGCTCCTGAATATGATCCTGCAGGATCTTTAAGAGCTTTAACTATAGATTCATGGTATGATAATTACCGCGGTGTTGTTTTTCTTGTAAGGATTTTTGATGGCGAACTTCATACCAATGATAGAATAATGATATATTCCAATAAACAAAAATATGAAGTGGAAGAGATAGGCGTTTTTACGCCTAAACAGAAAAAGGTTGATCTGCTTGGACCCGGCAGTGTCGGATATGTTGTTGCAAATATAAAAAATATACGTGATGTCAGAGTGGGTGATACCATAACCTTAGCTGAGAATCCTACAAAAAATCCATTTAATGGATTTAAGAAAGCAAAGCCATTTGTTTATGCAGGTATCTATCCTACGGATACAAGTAATTACGAGAATTTGAAAGAGGCTTTGGAAAAATTACAGTTAAATGATGCATCTTTAACTATAGAAAAAGAAAAGTCAGACAGCCTCGGATTTGGATTCAGATGTGGATTTCTCGGTGTATTGAGTATGAATATAACAAAGGAGCGTATAGAGGATGAATTTGGTATTGATATTGTGATAACAGCTCCATCTGTTCTGTACCGTATTAAAAAAACAGATGGCACGTTTCAAGATGTATCCAATCCATCCTTATTACCACCGCCACAAAAGATAGAGGCTATATACGAACCGTTTGCTGATGTCGATATAGTAACGCCGGCTAAGTTTATAGGCAATATCTTAAAACTACTGCAAGAAAAACGCGGCAAACAAAAATCAATGAACTATATTTCAAGCAATATTGTTATGATAAAGTATTCCTTGCCATTATCAGAGATTATAATAGATTTTTACGATAAGATGAAATCACTATCTAAAGGATATGCATCTTTTGATTATGAGATTGACGATTTTAAGCAATCTGAATTGACTAAGCTTACAGTTTTGATAAATTCCGACGAGATTGATTCGCTTTCTATGATAGTGCCTAAGGAACGTTCATATAGAATTGCAAGAGATGTGTTGAGAAATTTAAAGCAATATATACCGAAACAGCTGTTTGAGGTTAGAATTCAAGCAAAAGTAGGCGGTAAAATTATAGCCAAAGAGAGAGTATCGCCATTAAGAAAGGATGTGCTTGCAAAATGTTATGGCGGTGATATAACACGCAAGAGGAAATTGTTGGAAAAGCAAAAAAAGGGTAAAAAAAAGATGAAACAGTTGGGAAAAGTCAGCATATCAAAAGATGCATTTGTCCATATAGTTGAGATGAACGATTAAAAATTATTTAAAGGAGATTGTTCGTGACAAAAGAAAAGTTATTTGATTGGATTAAATCCATATTTATTGCACTGGTTATTGCTTTATTCATCCGTGCATTTATTGTTGAGGCATTTAAGATACCGTCATCTTCAATGGAAAATACACTGCTTATTGGAGATCATATATTGGTAAATCGGTTTATATATGGTGTGAAAATGCCGTTTACAGGATATAAAATTATTCCTGTAAAGGAGCCTAAAAGAGGGGATGTCGTTGTTTTTAAATTTCCGCCGAACCCTAAAATATATTTCATTAAACGCTGCGTGGGTACACCGGGAGATAGGTTGAAGATGGTAGATAAAGTGCTCTATGTGAATGGGCATAAAGTTAATGAACCCTTTGCTATCCATAGGGACCCGAATATATGCAAAAGGGATACAGTTTCGCTGGTATGTAGGGCAAAATTTGGATCAAGGGATAATTGGGGGCCCATAGTTGTCCCTAAAAACGAATACTTTATGATGGGCGATAACAGAGGCTTCATCAAACTTATCTTCTGCCAATAGTCCAATAATATCATGTACTGCTTCGACATGGGAGCGCATATTTGCCAGTTGGTTCTGTTTCATTTGTGGACTAAGTCCGAGTGATA
>CAJXLZ010000021.1 GCA_913056505.1 uncultured Desulfurellaceae bacterium | reverse complement strand
CAGCTATATTTTTAAGGGACCTGTTGCAAATGTCTATATAATACGTCATCCGGAGGTTGAGAACTATAAAGATAGGGTATTTAACGGTAGTGTAGATGTTGGTTTGTCGAGCAGGGGCTATAGACAAGCAAGGGTGTTGGCGGAATTTTTTAAATTAAAAAATATAAAACGTGTATTTTCATCGCCATTGAAACGATGTGCTGTTGTTGCGGAATATTTAAAACAAATATCGAATGATGCCGAAATATTTTATGACGACAGATTAAAGGAACGTAATTTTGGTGTGTTTGAGTCTAAAAGCTGGAGTCAAATAGAACATGATTTCCCGAAAGAGGCTGAACAATTTTTAAATAATCCTTTTAATTATAGGGTTCGTGGCGGTGAAAGTTTTGAGGATGTGTATTTGCGTGTTGCTCAATTTTTGCAGGATGCAGTAAAGGATATCAAAAATGATATGCTGATAATTGCACACGGCGGCGTAAATAGGGCATTTATAACCCATTTTTTGCAAATGAATAGTAACGCCATTTTAAAAATTTCACAGGACTATGCCTGCATAAACCATTTTCAAACCGACGGGGATTTTGTGCTGGTTAAACTTATAAATGGACAGGTGGCTAAATGATTGGCGTATTTGATTCAGGCGTAGGCGGATTGAGTGTTGTCAAGCATCTTATGAACAGATTTAATTCGGATATCATTTATCTTGGAGATACTGCCCGCCTTCCCTACGGCACAAAATCAAAAGATACTATTGTGAAATATTCTATTCAAAATGCTGAGTTTCTTATCAGTAAAGATATTGATGCTATTGTTGTTGCGTGCAATACCGCGTCAAGTTTTGCAATAGATGAATTGAGAGAAAAATATGATATTCCTATTTTTGGAGTTGTTGAACCTGCCGCAAAGCGTGCTGCTGAGTTTGATAATATTTGCGTAATAGGCACCCAAGCAACCATATCAAGTAATGCCTATTTAAAAAAGATAAGAAAATATAACAATAATTGCAAAATAGAACAAAGGGCATGTCCTCTATTTGTGCCGCTTGTTGAGTCGGGCTGGATAGATAATGAAATAACATATATGACGGCAAAGAGATATCTGTTTGATATTAATTGCGGTGTGTTGATATTGGGATGTACACATTACCCGCTTTTAAAGGATGTTATACGTAAAGTAATACCAAAAATAGAGCTTATAGATTCCGGCGAGGCTTTAGCTGAAAGTCTTGATGAGTATAAAGATGTTTTTCAAGGCAGCGGCAGTTTAGAGTGTTATACAACAGATTCAAAAGAGAAATTTGCAGAACTCGGAAAGATGTTTTTGGGTAAGAAGTTTAACGGCGTTAGACTTACGGATTTGAATTAATATTTAGACTATCTTATAAAATTAGAGGGTATATATATGGCGTTTTTAACTGTTATAGATTATGACAGCGGCAATACAAGGAGTGTGGAAAAAGCAGTAGAATATGTGGGATCAAGAGCTGTGATAACACATAAAAAGGATACTATCTACTCATCTGACGGCGTTATTCTTCCGGGTGTCGGCGCTTTTGGGGATTGTATGGATAAGTTGAAGAAATATGATCTTGTTGATCTAATTTATCGTGTAATCGAAGATAAAAAGCCGTTTCTTGGGATATGCGTAGGGCTTCAACTTCTATTTGAAAAAAGCTATGAATTTGGTGAACATAACGGTTTGGGTATAATAAAAGGATCGGTAAAAAAGTTCCCATCAAAAAAAGGTTATAAGATTCCGCATATGGGATGGAATACTGTTGAATTTGCAAATAAAAACAGACTGTTTAATAATGTGAAAAATGAAAGTTATTTCTATTTTGTGCACTCCTTTTATGGAAAATCAGAAGATAAATCCGAAATAGCACAGACTAATTATATACTGGATTTCACAAGTGCAGTTAATATAGACAATCTATTTGGGGTTCAATTTCATCCTGAAAAAAGTCAAACTACCGGTTTGCGTGTTTTAAAGAATTTTTGTGATATATGTGAGGATAAATTATGATTATTATACCGGCAATAGATTTAATGGACGGTAAGGTTGTCAGGCTGAAAAAGGGCATAAAAAAGGACTATAAAGTTTATAGTGATAATCCTGTAGAGGTAGCCAAAAAATTTTATAACTTGGGCGCAGAGCGTATTCATATTGTTGATCTGGATGCTGCGTTTAACCCGAAACACTCAAATTTTGACATTATAAGAGATATAATTGATGCTGTGCCCTCTAAAATTGAAGTTGGTGGAGGGATAAGAGGTATTGAAGATGTTGAAAGGTACATCTCCGCGGGTGCTTATCGAATTATTATAGGCACAATGGCTGTAAAAGAGCCCGATAAATTTGGTGATATAATAGATAGATTTGGTGATAAAATCATCGCCGGTGTGGATATTCTCAACGGATTTGTTCATATAGCTGGATGGGTTGAGGATACAAAAATAGAGTATCTGAATTTTCTTGCTAAAATAAAGGATATGGGCATTAAAGAGGTTATTATTACAGATATAAAAAGGGATGGTATGCTCTCTGGGGTTGATGTCGATTTTTATAGGGATGTTGTTTATAGAACAGATTTAAAGATAATCGTTTCTGGTGGCATAAAAGATAAGACTGATATAGAAAAACTTAAGAATATGGAGTGCTGCGGCGTGTTTGGGGTTATCATTGGAAAGGCTATTTATGAAAAACGCATAGATTTGCATAATGTGTTAGGGGGTTAAGTATGATAAAGATTACTACAATGGTTGAAAATACAGCTCCAAGGGCAAAATTAAGAGCTGAGCATGGCTTGAGCGTGTTAGTTGATACAGGCTACGATAAAATACTTTTTGATACGGGTCAGACAGACGCAATAATTCACAATGCCGAAGTATTGAATGTTGATTTAAGCACTATAAAAAATGTTGTTTTAAGCCACGGGCACTATGATCACGGAGGCGGATTAAAATATTTACTTGATATAAAAACACATTTAAATGTTTATGCTCATCCTGAGATCTTTAGAAAACGATACTCCAAAGCCTATGGCAATAGCTTAAGATACATAGGTATAGAGAGTAGGGAATTTTATGAACAAAAAGGGGCAAACTTTATTTTAGACGATAAGCCTATTAAAATAGCTGAAAATATTTACACAACAGGTTTTGAACCGATGGTAACGGATTTTGAAAGTGTGGATAAAAATTTTGTTTATGAAACGAAGGATGGATACAAAAAAGATGATGTGCCTGATGATATGAGTCTTGTTATTGAAACAGAAAAAGGAGTTTTTGTTATATTCGGATGTGCACATAGAGGGATTATTAATATAATAAAACATATTGAAAACGTATTTGATAAGAAAGTATTTGGGTTTATAGGTGGCACTCATTTGGGACCGGCGAGCGATTTCCAAAGGGAAAAAACCATTTTGGAACTAAAAAAGAACAAGAACTTAAAGATTATAGGACCATCGCACTGTACAGGTTTGTTGATGGGAGCTAAACTATATTGTGAATTTGATGATAAGGTGATTTTTAATAATGTCGGTACAACAATAGAAATCTAAAGTTATGTTCAATATATTTCTAACTATATTGCCTATTTTTCTGGTGATAGGCGTTGGATTTATTCTTAAGAGATTTTCTTTTATTTCAGATAGTGTTGTTAATGGCAACAATAGACTTGTATTTAATGTTTTTCTGCCGGCTCTTTTGATAGATAAGATTTCCACATCTAATATTTCTCAAAATTTTAACTTGAAAATATTGTTCATTATGTACGGAAGCGTATTTGCCGTATTTATCATCTCCTGTTTAATCGCACTGTTTTTAAAGGTTAGCAAAAATGATATAGGCACATTTGCCATGAATAGCTTCAGGGGGAATTTTGCATATATGGGTATTCCGGTTGCATATTATGTATTTTCAGATGCCGGCGTTGTATTAGGGAGTGTGTTGCTGGCATTTATAGTGCCTTTTGTCAATGTAATATCCATATTTTCTCTAACTGTTTTTTCAAAGAGTTATTATAAAAAGGTTATTAAAGATTCGTTTTTAAATTCGATTGTTATAGCATCTTTATTGGGTGTTTTTTTAAGCGCTTATAATATAGCTTTACCAGATGTTGTATCAAGATTTTTGAAAATTTTATCACTTCCGGCGCTACCGCTTGCATTAATAGGCATAGGCGCATCATTAAAATTCAAAGAAACAATAAAAAAACCTAACTTAATGTTATTGAGCAGTTTTATGAAATTGATAATTTTACCCCTTGTTGGAATTTTGCTTTTAAGGTTGTTTTCTGTAGAGTCACTTATGGCAAAAATCTTAATCATTATGCTTGCCGCACCCCCTGCAACCCTTAATTATATATTGGCGCAGCAGATGAACGGCAATGAACTGCTCGCGTCCTCTACTATATGTTTCTCAACAATTTTTTCTTTTATAACATACGGATTTTGGATATACTATATGCAATGCTATTTTTAAGGAGGATATATGAATAAAGTACTATTTGATGGCAAGGAGGTTACTCCGAGCAAGATTGTATGCATAGCAAGAAACTATGTTGAGCATATAAAAGAGTTGAAAAATGAAATTCCGGAAAATATGTCTCTATTCATAAAACCCAATAGTTCTATATCCGAGGAACTTAGATTGCCGCTCTTGGGCAAGTGTCATTATGAGTCTGAGATAACATTTGTTGTTAAAGATAACAAATTGGCTGGTGTAGGATTTGGTTTTGATTTAACACTGAGAGATATTCAAACACAGTTGAAAAATAAAGGATTACCCTGGGAGAAGGCTAAGGCTTTCGACGGGGCTGCGATTTTTAGTGATTTTGTAAAATTTGATGGTGATATAAATGGACTTGGCATAGAGATGTATATTAATGGCAAGATTAGACAAAAAGGCGATACATCTTTGATGATATACAAACCCAAAACAATTCTTGATGAGTCAATGAAATATTTTAGCTTTTTTGACTATGATCTGCTAATGACTGGAACGCCTAAAGGCGTCGGAACATTTAATAAAGGTGATGAGTTTGTAGGGAAAATTTTATACAATAATGAAATAATAGTGGAAAAAGAGTGGATTGTGAAATAGATACGAGCTTCCTTGAGGCAAAAGCATGCCGCCTTGGATTTTGAATAATTTTTAAACAAAAAGTACATCTTGCTAAGGTTTATTATCAAATATATCTCCTTGACATAAAGTATCATTTTGTGTATACCTTGCACAGAACGCATGAAGAGGGCTTTAATTTGGATAGAATAACGCTGATGAAGGTATTAAAAAAATGGATGATCTTTTTTCAACATAATACAAGTATGGCACTGCACACACCCAACAAAAATCAATTGTAAAGTTTTTTAAAGGAGGGTTTATGGGAGAAAATATTTCGAGGATTGTTTGGACAGAAACAGACGAAGGGCCTATGCTGGCAACCTACTCTTTTCTTCCCATCGTGAAAGCGGTTTTAAAACATGGAGGAGTAGATGTTGAAGTTAGAAATATCTCACTTGCAAACAGAATCCTTGCGCTATTCCCTGAGCGTCTGAAAGAGAATCAAAGGGTTGCAGATGATCTTGGATATTTAGGAGAACTTGTAAATAAACCTGAAGCAAATATAATTAAATTGCCGAACATCAGTGCATCTGTTCCGCAGCTTCAAGCTGCTATCAAAGAACTTCAATCGAAAGGGTTTGATATTCCGGATTATCCAGAAGAACCAAAAACAGATGAGGAAAAGTCGCTACATAATAGATATGCGAAAGTTTTGGGCAGTGCTGTAAACCCAGTGTTAAGACAGGGCAATTCAGATAGAAGAGCTCCTGCCGCCGTTAAGAAATTCGCAAAGAAATATCCTAATGCTATGGGTTTACCGCTTCAGCCGTGGTCTCCAGACTGCAAAACGCATGTTTCCCATATGGATAGCGATGATCTTTATGGCAACGAGAAATCTGTTACTATTGAAAAAGCAACCGATGTAAAGTTTGAATTTGTTCAGGAAGATGGGAAGGTAACGGTTTTGAAGGATAAACTTCATCTGTTGGATGGAGAAGTGTTTGACGGAACATTTATGAGTGTCCGCGCACTGCGCAAGTTTTATGAAGAACAGATTAAAGAAGCTAAAGAAGACAACGTTCTATTATCGCTGCATTTAAAGGCAACAATGATGAAGGTTTCGGATCCGCCAATGTTCGGCCATGCCGTTACGGTTTATTATAAAGATGTTTTTGATAAATATGGCGACACATTTGAGGAATTGGGCGTTAACCCCAATAACGGAATAAGTGATGTTTATGCAAAAATTAAACAATTGCCCGAGGATAAGCAGAAAGAGATAGAGGATGCTATTAATGCTGTCTATGATAAAAATCCATCACTTGCCATGGTAGATTCAAAAAATGGAGTTACAAACCTACATATGCCAAATAAGGTTATAATTGATGCGTCCATGCCTGTTGTTATACGCGATGGCGGAAAAATGTGGGGACCTGATAACGAACTTCATGATACAAATGCTATGATACCTGATAGATGCTATTCTACAATGTACCAAGAAGTTATAGAAGATTGCAAAGCAAACGGAGCATTTGATCGTTCCACGATGGGCAGTGTTTCAAATGTTGGTCTTATGGCAATGAAAGCGGAAGAATACGGCTCCCATGATAAGACATTTATAATGCCGTCAAATGGAACTGTACGTGTTGTTGATAGTGACGGTAATGTACTTATGGAGCATAAAGTTGAGAAAGGCGACATCTGGAGAGGCACACAGGCTAAAGATGTTGCTATAAAAGATTGGGTTAAACTTGCGGTAAATCGTGCAAAGGCTACAGGTGATCCGGCTGTATTCTGGCTTGATGAGAATAGGGCACATGATGCGCAGATGATAAAAAAAGTTAATAAATATTTGAAAGATTATGATACTACAGGTCTCGATATACGCATATTGGATCCTGTAAAAGCTATGAGATTTTCTCTTGAAAGGATAAGGAAGGGCTTAAATACAATTTCTGTTTCAGGAAATGCTATTAGAGATTATTTGACAGATCTCTTTCCTATAACGGAGATTGGAACAAGTGCAAAGATGCTGTCCATAGTACCGCTATTGGCAGGTGGAGGACTATTTGAAACAGGTGCAGGCGGCTCTGCTCCTAAACATGCCCAGCAATTATTAGATGAGGGACATTTAAGGTGGGATTCTATTGGAGAGTTTACAGCTTTGGGCGCTTCTTTGGAATTTATTTACGAAAAATATGGCAACAAAAAAGCAAAAGTTATTGCAGATGCTATGGATAAGGCTACCGAGATGATTCTTGAGAATAAAAAATGGCCATCAAGAAAAGTTAACGAACTGGATAATAGGGGCGAGCATTTCTATTTTGCTTTGTATTTAACTAAGGCTTTGGCTGAGCAGAATGAAGATAAAGACTTGAAAGGTGCATTTGCAGATGCAGCTAAAGAACTTGCAGAAAAAGAAGATAAAATCAACAAGGAATTATTAAGTGCTCAAGGTGCTCCTGTGGATATTGGTGGGTATTATTACCCAGATAAGGAAAAGATGTCAAATGCAATGCGTCCAAGTGAAACATTTAATGCAATAATAGATAAACTCTAAGATTGTATGAAATGTAGCAGACAAAAAATGATAGATGACGTTGAGCTTGTAAATTTGAGGGCAATTGGTATTAAATAGAGTTTTTTAAGGGCGTCCCTTGGCGTCTAATTTTTTTAAAAGGAGATGTGTATGGCGGTAGAACAAACACCAGTTGTTATTGATGAAGATCTTTGTACAGCATGTGGTATATGTGTTAACGTATGTCCAAAGAATGTTTTGGAAATTGTAGAAGATCTACATATTTGGACAGGTTCTATGTGTAAAGTAGCAAGGCCAGAGGATTGTATTAGATGTAAATTTTGTGAAAATTCATGTCCTCACTTTGCTATCAGTGTTCTTGATAGTGGCATCGAAGCAACATTTCAAGACAGTAAAGGCAATACAGTAACGAAATCTAAATAGGAGGAATTAATGGCAAAAGCTCAAATAATGAATGGAAATGAGTTGATCTCCGAAGGCGCAATAGTTGCCGGCTGCAGATTTTACGCTGGATATCCTATTACGCCGTCTTCTGAAATTCCTGAGCATTTATCTAAGAGAATGCCTGAGGTCGGTGGTATTTTTGTACAATTTGAAGATGAAATAGCATCCTGTATGGCTGCTGTAGGCGCAAGTTATGCCGGATATAAGTCGATGACAGCATCGAGCGGACCAGGTATATCCCTAAAGCAGGAAGCAATAGGCCTTGCTTGTATGATGGAATTGCCACTTGTTGTGGTAAATGTCATGAGAGGCGGACCGTCAACAGGTTTGCCAACGAGGGTATCTCAAGCCGATTATATGCAGGCAAGATGGGGAACGCATGGTGATCATATGATTATAGCTGTTGCACCTGAGACACTGCTTGAAACATATACAGAGACAATAAGGGCTTTCAATATGGCAGAAAAATACAGAACCCCAGTTTATATACTATCAGATGCGGTTTTGGCGCATCTCAATGGAAGAGTTGAATTGCCTGATGAGTCTGAGTTGGAGATAATAGGAAGAACTCAGCCTACAGTTGACCCTAAAGAGTTTTATCCTTATGATGTTGAAAGATTTGGCGATGTTCCACCACTTCCCAATGCGGAAAATTTCCATAAATACAGATTCCATATGACAGGATTGAATAAGGATAAAACAGGATTTCCTACAGTTGATGTTAAAGCTGTAGAAGATGATGAAGAAAGAATGATAAGAAAAATCACTGACAATATAAAAGATATAGAAAGCTTTGAATATTACAAAACAGATGATGCTGATATGGTTGTTGTAGCTTATGGTTCAAATGCTGCTGCGGCAAGAGTTGCAGTGGACGATGCAAGGAATGCCGGAATCAAGGTGGGTATGTTCAGACCGATAACAGTTTGGCCGTTCCCGGAAAAGCAGGTAGCTGAATTAGGTAAAAATTTCAATAAGATTTTAGTTACTGAGATTAACTTGGGGCAGATGCTTTTTGAAGTTGAAAGAGTTGTGAAAGGCAATGCCGACATATCAACGGTTCTTCAGGCGGCAGGTGTTCCTATAAGGCCCCAGCAGATATTAGACAAAATCAAGGAGGTATCATAATGGCTACCGATTACTCCAAATATTTAAGAATGGATAAGTTGCCTTTGTATTGGTGCCCGGGTTGCGGAAACGGCACTATATTAAAGTCTATAATTACAGCTATTGATGAGCTTGGCTGGAAGAATGATGACATAATGATGGTTTCTGGCATCGGATGTTCATCAAGAGCTACAGGTTATGTTGATTTTCATACCATCCATACACTTCACGGAAGAGCGTTGCCGGTCGCAACTGCAATAAAGATGTGTCATCCGGGTATGCATGTTGTTGTTGTTTCAGGTGATGGAGATTCTACAGCCATTGGCGGGAATCACTTTATACATGCATGTAGAAGGAATATTGATTTGACACTTGTTGTTGTAGATAACTGGATATATGGAATGACAGGCGGGCAATATTCTCCATTAACGCCTACAGGAACAAAGGGTTCTACTATGCCAAGAGGAAATATAGATCCGAATTTTGATATAGTAAAATTAGCCGAGGGAGCCGGCGCTACATACATAGCAAGAAGTTCTGTTGCCGAACCGGTAATATTAAAGAATTACATCAAAAAGGGACTTGAACACACAGGCATATCAGTTATCGATGCTATGAGTAATTGCCACATTCAGTGGGGCAGAAGAAATAAGTTCGGAGATCCGGTAAAGCTTGTCAATCACATAAAGGAAATTACAATATCAAAAACAAAGGCCGCTAAGATGACCGAAGAAGAGTTAAAGGGCAAATATATAACAGGTATTTTCAGGGATGATAAAGATAAGAAAGAGTACACGCAGGCTTATAAAGAACTTATCGAAAAAGCACAAAACGAGTAAGGAGATCAAGTATGGCATTTCATTATGAATTGAGATTTGCAGGCATAGGTGGCCAGGGTAATATGTTGGCAGGTGCCATTATGGCCGAGGCTGCTATATTTTTTGAGAATAAATACGCTACTCAAGTTCCGACATACACATCTCAAGTTCGTGGAGGTCCAACAAAAGCTGATATTATAATATCAGATGAGCCGATCTACTTTGCCGAATCAACGCATATAGATTTTTTCTTGGCATTGGACCAAAGAACTTATGGTTTATACAAAGGTGATACGAAAGATGGCGCAATTGTCCTTGTGGATAATGGACTTGTCAATGTTCCTGACGAGGATAGAGCAAGATGGGACGTTTATGAATATCCTATCGTTAGGACAGCAAAATATGAGGTAGGCAATGTAATAACAGCAAATATCTTATCTGTCGGTATGACAGCCGAGTTAACTCATGTTATGGCAATAGATAGTATACAGAAAGCCGTTGAGGAAAGGGTTCCGCCGGCATTCTTAGAGCTCA
>CAJXLZ010000020.1 GCA_913056505.1 uncultured Desulfurellaceae bacterium | reverse complement strand
GATGGCCCAAGATAATCCGGATCAGCCCAGTAAGATGGGCATGAGCTTGTGCAACAACCGCAGAGTATACATTCATACAAACCATCAAGCTTTGCTCTATCTTCCTGACTTTGCAACCTTTCCCTTCCAGGGGGTGGATCTTTCTCAATTAAGTAAGGTTTAACAACATAATATTTATTAAAGAAATCTTCAAAATCACAAACCAAATCTTTTATTATAGGAAAACCTGGAAGTGGTTTGATTGTCAATACATTGCTATTGTAATCCTCTATATGAGACATACAAGACGTTGTATTTACGCCGTTTATATTCATACCATCAGAACCGCAAACGCCCTCTCTACAACTCCTTCTATAGGTCAAGGTAGGATCCTGCTGCCATTTTATCTGGTTTAACCCATCCAAAACCATCATACCGTTACGTTCGATAGTGACCTCATAATCCTTATAGTAGGGAGTCTTGTCTTTTTCCGGATCGTATCTAAAAATTTTAAATACTACTTTATCTCCTTCTTTTAAAGCCATTTCTCATCCCCCTTATTAGTAAACTCTCTTCTTAGGTTGGAATGTAGGAGCTGTCAAAGGTTTTGTCCTAACAGGCACATACTGAATCTCCACATTTCCATCTTTGCCCATTGTTGCAAATGTATGTTTCATCCAATTGGCATCATCCCTTTCAGGGTAATCATCCCTTGAATGAGCGCCCCTGCTTTCCTTTCTTGCTAATGCAGCTTCAGTCTCAACCCTGGATACATATATCAATGATTCGAGGTCAAATATTTCAGCCAGTTCTGTATTAAATGTATGGCTCTTATCTGTTAAGCCTACTTCTTTGAATTTCTCTTCATAACCCTTCAGAATCTCAACCTCTTTTGCCATCATCTTTTCTATTCTAAAGACAGACATATTTTCCTGCATTGTGTCACGCATATCTTCCCATATATCATCCATCTTAATTGTTCCTGGGCCGCCGTCAAAATATGCCTTAACCCTCTCTATTGTCTCTTTGCCATACTTATCTGCAACAAACTCAATAGGTGGATTCGGGAATACAGGTTTATCCTCTATAATCCATTTAGCAGCATTGGCACCTGCTAATTTGCCTGTAACAACAAGGTCAAGCAGGGAGTTGCATCCGAGCCTGTTTGAGCCATGCACTGATGGACATGCACACTCTCCGGCTGCATACAATCCTGGAACAGGAATCTCTTTTTCACCATCGTATGTAACAACCTCAGCATTAACATTGGTCGGAATACCGCCCATGTGATAGTGCGCTGTAGGTTGTACCGGTATAGGTTCTTTTGTACAATCAACACCGACAAATTTATAAGCCAGCTCCCAGATACCAGGGAGTTTATCCATAATAAAGTCACGACCCAAGTGATCAAGCTTCAGCAAACAGTGGTCCTTCTTAGGTCCAACACCTCTTCCTTCCATAACTTCCATAGCCATAGAACGGGAAACAACATCACGCGATGCAAGATCAAGCACATGTGGGGCATATTTTTTCATAAACCGTTCGCCCTTTGAGTTGAGTAGATAGCCGCCCTCACCTCTAACACCTTCTGTAATGAGGTTTCCAACACCATAAATGCCTGTTGGGTGAAACTGTACAAATTCAGGATCTTTAACCGGAAGTCCGGCTTTAAGGCACATCGTCCATCCTATACCCGCATTAACATGAGCATTTGTATTGGTCCTAAAGTTCCTTGTGTTTCCGCCTGTAGCAAAAATTACAGCATAGCCTATAAACAGATGAAAACCGCCGTTGACCATATCCCAGGCAAGTACACCTACAGCCGCTCCTGTTTCTTCATCTCTAAACAACTCCATAGCGTAATATTCAGAATAGTAACTAACATAGGGTGCTATATCCGGTCTTAGTGTTCGCTCAAATAGTGTATGCAACAGAGAATGACCAGACCTATCGGCAACAGCACATGCCCTGTGGGCAATATCCTCACCGAAATTCCTCATCTGCCCACCGAAGGCACGCTGATAAATCTTGCCTTCCTCCGTTCTTGAAAAAGGCATACCCCAATGTTCAAGCTCTAAAATCGTCTTAGGTGCATTCTTTGTAAAATACTCTATGGCATCCTGATCACCAAGATAATCCGCACCCTTTACAGTATCATACATATGCCATATCCAATAATCTTCATCCATATTAGCCAAAGCAGCATTGATTCCGCCTTGCGCCGAAACCGTGTGAGATCTTGTCGGATAAACTTCCGAAATTACAGCCGTTTTAAGCTTCGCCTGGCCTGTCTGCACAGCGGCAGCAAGACCGGCTCCACCGGCACCGACTATAACAACATCAAATTCCTCCACTCTAACATTACCTGTACTTATATCAGCCATTATTTAAAGCCTCCTTATAATTAACCCTTGAATGGCAATATCGTTATAGCTGCCAAAACCAGATAGATCACTCCCACGATCCAGAAAAATCCCTTCCAGAACACTCTCCATCCGGAATGCACATAATCCTCTATGTTCATAAAAATACCGTTTATGCCGTGATAAAGTGCAAAAATAACAAATGTTAAATCAAACAATTTCCAACCCGAGGAAGAAAGTCTTGCTGCCACAGCCTGATATGTTAATCCGCCGCCGCCGGAAAAATGCTCAATAAAAAAATGCCCCAAAAGCAAAACAAGTAGCGCTACACCTGACACCCTCTGTAACAGCCAATTCCATTCACCGCTTTTAGCGCTTCCTTGATACCTGTCTATGAAACCTCTCATGTACATCATTTTAACATTTACCTCCCTGTTTTAAAGGTGCATAACCATAGGTATGGCACCAGCTATAAATACTATGGCAAAGATGACCCAGAAAATCCAAACGTTACCCACATAATTATCCCTCTCAGCTGCTCCCAAAAAGTTAACCAAAATCACCCTTAAACCGTTTATAGCATGATATGACGCGACTAGCCATAACCCTAGCTCTAATACCTTAAACACAGGATTCTCCAATACCGCCATTGCACTATTGAACGATGCCGGACTTTGAAGTGTGGATATCACCCACTCATGCATAAAGAGATAAATAATCAACAACAAACCCGTGATACGATGAAGCAACCAAGCCACGAACCCTTCATGCCATTTGTACTGAATATGATGAATACGTCCCTTATACCAATCCATACTGCTTCTCGGCTATACCAAAATAGATGTATAGCCTCAACCCCCTTTCTTAAATTTACTTAAACAAATTTACTAAAAACTAATCTTTTGTCAAGTTAATAAATAGGTTATAGCTTATAAATTTATTATAAGCTATAACCTATAATAAAATCAAAACCCATTCACCCGCTCTACGACATAAGCCTCAATCCAATCTATCAAACCTTATATGGGCCTATCATCTTACGAGGATCAACTATTTCATCGTATTCCTTCTCTGTCACATATCCTGTTTGCAGAGCAGCTTCTTTCAATGTTAATCCCTTCTCATCAGCAAGATGAGCAATCTCAGATGCTTTATCGTATCCTATGGCACGTGATAGAGGCGTAACAAGCATTAAATCGTTTTTCAAGAAGTAGTCAATCTTCTCGGTATTTGCCTCTATGCCCACAACACAATTTTTTCTGGCGCTTTCGCATGCATCACCCAAGAGCCTGATGGATAGCAATAAATTGTATATTAAAACAGGCTTATACATATTCAATTCCAATCCCAGACCTGAACCTGCTACATTTATAGCCACATCATTGCCCATAACCTGGCAGCAAACCTGAGTCATTGCTTCACACTGCGTAGGGTTGACCTTTCCCGGCATAATAGAGCTTCCCGGTTCATTGGCAGGAATTCTTATCTCGCCAATGCCACAACGTGGCCCACAAGCCAATATCCTTATGTCATTGGCTATCTTTTTCAAGCTGCAAGCTAATGTCTTTAGAGCTCCACTGGCCTCAACAATTGCATCATGAGAAGCTAAAGCTGCAAATTTATTAGGAGCAGTAACAAAATCGATGCCCGTTTCTTTAGATATCTCTTCTGCTACCATAACATCAAAACCTTCAGGCGTATTCAAACCCGTGCCTACAGCCGTTCCACCTAAAGCCAACTGTTTCAAATGAACCAAGCTATTTTCAATAGCCTCTATGCCATGGTCAATCTGATTGACATAACCAGAAAATTCCTGACCCAGTGTAAGTGGTGTGGCATCTTGCAGGTGTGTTCTTCCCACCTTAATAATATCATTAAACTCCTTAGACTTCTCGTCTAATGCATCCCTTAATCCTTTTACTTTTGGAATAAGGTTCTCTATTATTGCCTTTGTTGCTGCAATATACATAGCAGTAGGGAATGTGTCATTTGAAGATTGTGACTTATTCACATGATCATTGGGATGAACAGGACTTTTAGTGCCTCTCTCCTTAACGCCCAACATCTCATTTGCTCTGTTTGAAATAACCTCATTGACATTCATATTACTCTGAGTACCACTGCCCGTTTGCCATACCACAAGGGGAAAATGATCATCCAGTTTACCCTCAATAATTTCATCGGCGGCTTTACATATAGCATCCTTGATCTTTTCATCCAATACACCCAGCTTGTTATTTACTATTGCAGCAGCCTTCTTTAAAACACCGAATGCCCTAATAACCTCTGTTGGTATTCTTTGTCCGCCGATCTCAAAGTTTTGCAGAGAACGCTGAGTTTGTGCACCCCAATACTTGTCCTTCTCTACCTTAACTTCACCGAGAGCATCTGTTTCAATACGATATTCAGCCATCTATCTCTCCTTTACCTTATAAAAGTTTCAGATCGTCAACTCTTTTACATACCTCCGCTACATGGTCTGCAGATTTCTTCAACTCAGCTTTTTCCTGATCTGACAAGTCTATCTCTATAATCTTTTCCACGCCACCTTTGCCCAACTGTACAGGAACGCCGACAGGTAGATCATTGATACCATATTCACCGTGCAGGAATGTATGACACGGAATAACAGCTTTTTCATCTCTTAAAATAGACTCTGTCATCCAGGCTGCACCTGCTGCAGGTGCCCAATATGCGCTGCCTTTTTTAAGAAGTTTAACTATTTCTCCGCCGCCCTTTCTTGTTCTTTCAACGATTTCTTCCAATCTATCTGCTTCTATCAATTTATTTACAGGAACACCATAAATCTGAGAATAATCCCTTAAAGGCACCATATCATCGCCATGACTTCCGAGCGTCATTCCCCATACATTCTTCACAGATACGCCCTTTTCGGCCGCCAAAAATGACATAAATCTTGCTGAATCCAAAGCGCCAGCCTGTCCCACAAGACGATTATCAGGAAATCCCGTTACTTTCTTTGCAGCATAAATCATAGCATCCAAAGGATTGGCTACAACAAGAAATATACTATTAGGTGCATATTTTGCTACATTTTCTGCAACCTGTCTCATAATAGGAATATTTTTACCCAACAGATCATCTCTGCTCATTCCGGGCAATCTCGGAAAACCTGCTGTCATAATAACAACGTCTGAATCCTCAATGGCATCATAAATTTTGCCCTTTGATGAGCCCTTAATTTTCGTATCATAACCAAGAATCGGAGCGGCTTCCATCATATCCAAAGCTTTGCCTTCAGGAAGATCCTCAACAACATCTGTCATTACCACCTCATCTGCTATTCCTCTCATAGCCATAATGAAAGCAGCAGACTCGCCAACATGACCCGATCCGATTATACTAACCTTACGAATACCTAACATATCGAAACCCCCTATAAAAAATAATTAATTTACTAAATAAAAATGCCTCACAAAACATTCTTATTTTATATACAAAACTTTGCGCCTGTCAATCTTTTTCTTTCACAAATAATCTATTATTTACTTCTTTATCCTTATCATAAGGATCTATATGAAATCTAACATCTGCAATATTTAAGTTTTCCATTAGTTTATTTTTAACCTTTTCGCCGATATCATGCGCCTGTTTAACACTCAAACCACCATCCACCTCAATATCCAAATTTACATACAGCTCATCATAGGATTTTTCAACTACAACATTATGCAAGCCAATAACATCATTAAACTGATAAACTATATCTTTTATTTTATCAAATATTGTATCGTTTTTTATATATTCAACACGTCTCATACCCGATATTTCTACTGATATTAATACAGTATCAATATTTTGATTTGACCTTAACAGTCTGTTGTATAGCTCATCCTTTAAACCTACGGCTTTTTCTGCTGAGATGTCCGGCTCAACAACCATAATAAGTTCTATGGAATATTTAGGGCCGTATTTTCTAATTCTTACATCATTAACAGCCTTTATGCCTATTATGGAATCCGCCTTTTTATAAATATCCTCTAATAAACCTGTAGGAGCGGTATTAATATCCAATAATTCCTTAATTGCCTCTATACCTATGTCGTATGCAGCATAAATAATAAATCCGGACACAACAACACTAGCTAACGGATCAAAAATAGGATATCCGGCAATTACACACACTATTCCTACAAGAACAGCAATTGAAGTAACAGCATCACTTCTGTGATGATACGCATTTGCCACCAAAGATGGAGAATTGATCTTTTTCCCGACAGTATAGGTATATCTAAAAAGGACCTCTTTTACTGCAATAGATACAACAGCTGCAATTACAGCGAGGGGTTCCGTGCGTCTTATATTACCGGTTATAATTTCAATATACGCTTTTTTAATTATTTCAATGCCTATAAATAAAAGCAAAGCTGCTGTCAAAATTGCTGCTAAGGTTTCTATTTTTCCTAATCCATAAGGATAAGCCTTGCTTTTTGGTTTTGAAGATATTTTTATGCTTGCAAGAATTATTACATCACTTATTAAATCACTTAAAGAGTGTATGGCATCTGCAATTAATGCACTGCTGAAAAAAGCAACACCAAAAATGAATTTTAAAACGGCAAGGAAAATATTCGCAATTGCGCCTATTATTGTTGTTTTATAGGCACTATGAGCGTAGTTATCCATACTTTAAGGCTTCCAAAGCTAACTCATAACCAAAATATCCAAAGCCTACAATCACTCCATAGGCAATATCAGACAGATAGGAACTGTTCCTAAATTTCTCTCTACGAAAAATATTAGATAGGTGCACCTCTATAAACTTTATATCCGTTGACAAAAGAGCATCCCTTATAGCAACACTTGTATGTGTATATGCACCTGCGTTTACAACAAATGCATCAATATTTTCATCTTTTGCAGCTTGAATTCTGTCAATTAGTGCGCCCTCATGGTTAGACTGATAAAATTCAACCTCAACACCCAGATCCGCAGCCTTTTTTGCAATTCTTTCATTTATATCATTAAGTGTTAAATGTCCGTATAGTTCAGGTTCTCTTCTACCCAACATATTGAGATTTGGTCCGTTAATAAACAGTATTTTCATCAGTGAACCCCAAATGAACAGGCATGCATATATGAATATCCATCCTTATATTCATATATGCATTTTCTTACAGGCAATTCTCTTTTGCTTGAAACAAGCAATATCTCTATAGCATTTTCAATCTCTTCTTTTCCAAGGGATTTATTAAAATTTTTCTTAATATACTCTATTATATCATCTTTATAAAAAGGTAGTTTACCGGATTCATCCAATGCCCTTGCCGCTTTTTCAACCAAACTAACGACACTATCCATAATCATCACGCCGTAAACACCATTTTTTTGCCGCCTAGCAGGTGCATATGCAGGTGAAATACCTCCTGCCCAGAATCAGGTCCATTATTAATTAAAATTCTGTAACCTGTTTTGTGTATGCCGAAATCTTCTGCAATTTTATTGGCAATTAACGCCATATCGCCTATTATATGTTTATTCTCCTCGTCAACATCGGATAAATATGAAATATGCTCTTTGGGTATGATCAATATATGTATAGGCGCTTTTGGATTTATATCCTTGAATGCAAGATATTTTTCATCCTCATATACCTTATCGCAAGGCAAATCTCCATTTACTATTTTACAGAATATACACATATATCTATCCTCCTGAAATCTATCGAATAACGGTTTCTTCCCTCTTTGCGCCAATAGACACAATTGTGACAGGCACTCCCAAAAAATCTTCTATATATCTTATGTAATTTTTAGCATTATCCGGTAATTGATTGAATGTGGAACATCCTTTTGTTTTATCCCAACCCTTAAATGTCTCATATACAGGCCTACATTTAGAAAAATCGTCCAACAGTGCAGGTATATAATCTATACGCTCACCATTTATTTCATATCCCATGCAAACCTTTATCTCATCAAGTCCATCAAGCACATCTAATTTAGTAATAGCTATTTCATTGATGCCGCTTAGCATAACAGCATATTTCACAACAACAAGATCAAGCCAGCCGCACCTTCTCGGTCTTCCCGTTGTTGCTCCAAACTCAGCGCCCTTTTGTCTAACCACTTCACCCATATCGCCAAGCAGTTCGGTAGGAAATACGCCATTTCCAACACGCGTTGTATATGCCTTCATAACGCCCACAACACCGTTTAATGATGTATATGGTAAACCTGTTCCGGTAAATACACCGCCCGCGGTAGGATTGCTTGAGGTAACAAACGGATATGTCCCGAAATCCACATCAAGCAAAGAGCCCTGCGCGCCCTCGAATAAAAATTTTTTACCATCTTTAAAAAATTTATTCAAGACAAATACGGTATTTGTTAAATATGGCTTTAATTTTTCACCATATTCTCTATATTCAGAAAATATGCTCTCTGCATCCGGCATCGGCAAATTGTGAGCTTCATACACAATTTTCAGGCGTTCTACATTAGCCTCTATTTTTTCTCTTAAAATGTCATCCTTAGTCAACTCGCATGCCCTTATGCCTATACGTTCATATTTATCAACATAACACGGACCTATCCCTCTGCCAGTAGTTCCTATTTTTTTTAATCCTAATTTATTTTCCTGATTTTGGTCTATAACTTTATGATACGGCATTACAATGTGAGCACGTTCGCTAATCATTAATTTGCCGTCTATATCAATACCTAATTTTTCCAATGTATCTTTTTCGGCAAAAAAACTAACCGGATCCACAACAACACCATTGCCTATAACACAGATCTTGCCGTCATGTAGAATACCCGACGGAATTAAGTGCAGTATAAACTTTTTATCCTGCACACACACCGTATGCCCAGCATTGCTGCCGCCTTGATATCTGACTACTACATCCGCATTTTGAGTTAATATATCAACTATTTTACCTTTTCCCTCATCACCCCATTGAGTTCCTATAACTAATTTATTCATACTATCCCCTTATCAGATAAAAAATATACAAGATTATCCAGTTCAATAGCAAACCCCGTAGCCGGTATATATCGGCCAAGAAATTCGGTAATTTTCCCATACCTTCCACCCACGGCAATCCTCTCGCTTTCTGAGAATATATCAAACACTATGCCGTGATGATAAGCTGGTTCTTCACAATAAAAAAGATCAAAAAAGATCTTAATATTATCTATTTTGCTTTGCACTGCCTTGCCTATATTGACCACATCCTGAATCAACTCATAGCTTTCATCGCTGATATTCTTATTATATACGCTATACCCGTTTAAACTGCTTAGCTCATTTAAAGACTCTACAAATCCTATGGGAATATTGTTAAATTTTTTTTTAATAGAAGAAATATTTTTTTTTCCTATCAAAGCTTTAATCTCGCTACTGTCTTGCAGTCCGTATTTGTGTAAAAGCTTATCTATTATATCTGTATCAGATAATCTCAGCGTAATATTGTCTACGCCAAACTGTCTAAGAGATTCTAATGCGAGCATTATAATTTCTTCATCCGCAGTCTTTTCTTTAACGCCAAACAACTCCGCGCCCACCTGCTTGATTTCTCTCTTAGAACCTGTATGTTCTTTAACATCGCGATAGATATTTCCAGCATAGCAAATCCTTGTCGGCATTTCAAAGTTGCCCATAAAAACCGCCTGCATAATCTGCATAGTGATATCTGCCCTCAATATCAACACCTCTTTGCTGCTTCTATCTACAAATTTGAATAACCGTGTTTTAAGGGGATCAAGCAGACTTTTGGAAATAGTATTTTCATAGGAAAAGGTAGGCGTAACCATCTCTTTATAACCGTGACTTTTGAAAAAGTCGATCAATCGGTTTTCTATTGCTCTTCTTTTGGAGGATATCGGTTCAAAAAATTGTACAACACCGGACGGAATACTATTCACAACAATATCTCCATAGCCTTTCTTACACCCTCGCCAAAATTTAGATTAACATCCAATTTTTTAAGCGCCATTTCCAATGCACTAATTGCCATAATAACATCCATTTTATCAAAATAACCCAGATGAGCAATTCTAAAAATTTTTCCTTTTAGTGAACCTTGACCGTTGGATATATGTACGCCATATGTTTTCATTAAATTTATTATATCAGAAGAATCTATGCCTTTTGGCGTTTTAACTGCCGTAAGCGAATTGGTAGGTGATTTTGCAAACAACTCCAATCCCAATGATTTAACACCTGCCCGCGTAGCCTCTGCAAGCAGTGTATGACGCGCAAAAA
>CAJXLZ010000019.1 GCA_913056505.1 uncultured Desulfurellaceae bacterium | reverse complement strand
GATACAACGGGCAATAATGTTACAAATGCAAACACCGAAGGATATACGAAAGAATCCGCTGTAATGACTACGGATACGCCTATGCCTACATCCTATGGCGCATTCGGAACAGGCGTTAAAATTGCAGAAATTCAGAGCGCAAGAAATGATTTGATAGATAAGAGCTTGAGAAGTTCCATTAATGATGAAGCATATTATGATAAAATGAATTCTTCTATGGATAGATTGCAAAGTGTGTTTAATGAAATGTCGGGTGTTGGGTTAAAGGACTCTATGGATGAGTTTTTTTCCAGCTGGCATGCCCTTGCTCTAAACCCTGATTTGGAAACGGCGAGGCAACAGGTTTTAGATAAGGGGCAGACGCTGACATCAAACATAAATTACGCATATAACTCTTTGTCCAAGCTTAAAAACGATCTTGATAATGAGGTTGGGTATACAGTTACTCAAATTAATAACATAGCAAAACAGATAGCCCATCTAAATTATGAGATAAAAAAGGGAGAGTTGGGCGATAACGAACACGCTAACACATTAAGGGATCAGCGCGGAGTATTGCTGAACAATCTATATAAACTATCCAATGTAGATGTTATGTATAAGGCTTATGATGCAAATTCTCAGCCGGAAATGACCATATTGGTGGGTGGAATGCCTATTGTGTCAGGTGACAGCTACAATGAGTTGGTAGCTCGTAAATCGAATGGTTCTTTATATAATAGCGTTGATTTTGTTGAAAAAAACGGCGGAATGGTTGATATAACCAATAAAATACGAGGCGGATCTTTGGGCGCAATACTGAATATGAGAGATAATGTTATAGATAAATATCAAAATGAGCTTGATACTATGTCATCCTCAATGATTCAAAATATAAATAAAATTCACGCATCCGGCACGGGTTTAACTGCATACAAACAGATTGTCGGAGAATATAGCCTAAAGTCCGAAGATGCGGAGCTTAACTCGAGTAACGCGACAGGATTTGACATTGCCGTTAAAACAGGCTCGCTTAACGTTAAAATTACAGATGATAACGGTAATAATATCGGAACATTTGCAGTTAATGTAAATGGTAATGATAAATTTTCTGATTTACGGGATTCATTTAACAATATTTTGCATGATTATGCTTCGATGAATCTATCAAATATTAATAGCGGTAGGGTGCAAATAGTCGCGAAAAGCGGTTATAATATCTCATTTACGTATGATTCCTCTAATTTTCTGGCAGCAGCCGGTATTAATACATTTTTTTCAGGGCATAGCGCAAAAGATATGAAGATTAACGATGTAGTATTAAATGATCCAAGTAAGATTGCGGCGGGCAAGACGCTGACACCCGGGGATAGCTCTAATGCTGAAGCTATAGCTCAGGTACAGCTTAAAAAAATCATGGTGGATAATACACAGAGCATAGATGAATATTATAATGCGTTTTTGGGCAAAATAGGTTCTGAAGCTCAGGGATATTCAAATATACTAACATCTAAACAGTCTATTGTTAAACAGATAAAGGCTCAGCAGCAATCTATAGAGGGTGTGTCGTTAGATGCTGAAGCGGCGAGTCTAATAAAATTTCAGAGGGCATATCAGGCATCTGCAAAGTTTATATCTATTGTAAATGAGATGACAAAAACATTAATAGGAATGGTGCAATGAGAGTAGTAGACAGTATGCTGTTCGATAATTTTTTATACAATATTAATAGGGTTAACGAACAAACGTTTAAAACCACAACGCAGATGTCGAGCGGCAAGAGACTGCTCAATCTATCCACAGATCCTATAGCGCTCTCAGAAGTGCTTTCACTGAAAGATATAAATTCAAGATTTGAGCAATACACCACAAATATTAATGCGGCAAACGGTATTTTAGATGCTGAGGATACAGCTCTTTCAACATCTGACAATCTTATACAACAAGCGGCATCTTTATTAATAGAGGGCGCAAATGACACAAATGACAGTAGCAGCAGATTAGCGATAGCGCAAAAATTAGATGCCATTAAGAGTGAAATAAGAAATTCCGCAAACACCATATTTGAAGGGAAATATCTATTTTCCGGTTATAAAACGAACACTGCCCCCATACAGACCAAAACACAAAGCACAGCAATAACAGATAAAGGTGGATCCGATATCGAAGTTAAAACTGCGGAGAATTTCAAAGACATTAATCAGCTTCAAAGTGGGGATTACACTATACGTATAGAAAATAATAGGTTATCTATATTTAATGGTAATGACGCAGTAGTGCCTATAGATAGTGACTCAAAAGATGAATCCAATGTTGGCGGCAATGAACTGTCAACCTCTATTGACGTTTCATCAAAAGAAGGCCAATGGGTAGATACGGGCAGAGGAATAAAGATAAAATTGCCATCCAATTTTCCCACAGGCGGATCATCATATGATATTAAGATGACTTATCAGGCAGGTGGAAGCGATATATACACAGGCGATGATAATGCGAGAAGGGTTGAATATTCAGACAATCTATCGAGCAGTATAACGATCACGGCAAAAGAAATCTATAAGGCTAAAAACCATATAATAAAGAACAACAACGCTATGATTGATATGAATACACGCGATCCGGTAGTGCCTCAGACCAAATTAACAGATATAAGATTGATGTCTGCATTGAAGGATGTGAGCTTGGAGACAGGGGATGAGATAAATATTAATGGAACAGATCACAACGGCAATTTAATACAGGATTCTTTTAGTGTTGCTTCAAATACGACATTGAATGACTTAATAGATGCTGTAAAATCGCTTGATTCTACTGAGGTTTTAGAAAATAATAGAACGTTCAGAACACAAGATGGTCTCGCGGTGTCGGGTACGAAGCTATCATCACTGGGCATAACCTCAAATATAACATTTTCAGGTTCAATGCATGGGGGCAGTGCGGTTAGTGCTGTTTTTAGTACAACATCTGCCACTACGCTGGGTAGTTTGGCATCCTTTATATCATCTCACTTTAATGTCAATGCATATATTGCACATGGCAAGATAGAGGTTGAGGATGAGCAAAGTGGCAAGAGTAATTTATCTATAAGGGCACAAACAGCCTCCGGAAATCATCCTGTATTGGGTATGTTTAATACAACAAGCATAGGCGGCTCTGGCGGTTTTGTCGATACGGCAGATCTGTTTATAAAAGACGGACATCTATATATTGAAGATAAACGGGCAGGTAAAAGTAAACTTAATCTTTCGTTTGATGTTAAGGACGCATCGGGAAATCCTAAGCCTAATGTATTGGGATTGTTTAATGTTGTTCAGGAAGGCGGCGGTGTTGATGTTTTTAGAACTTTGAGCGATGCGAGCAAGGCTTTGGGCGATCCTGATTCATATTCACAGATATCCAAGCCTACAAACTGGAGCGCAGGATCCACACTTATTCCTACTATTTCAGGTAAATATTTGGGGGGCATTAACGATCAATGGACAGTAAGCGTTACGCAGGGTTCCTATTTATCTAATATTGGTGATGAGGCAAAATTATCTGTAAGCGGACAAAATAGTCCGACGGGGAATAATAAAATTGCAGATATTGACATAAAAAAAACAAGTGGCGGATACGACATCAGTGTTTTTAATCAAGATGGTATCCTAATAACCAATTATAAAAATGCTGCGGATCTCTCAAACATTGTTATTCAAACAAAAAACGCTGATAGTTCATTTAGTGCAGAAGGCATCAATGGAGAAGCCGGTGTAACGCTTAATCTTAGCAGTATTGGCGGCTTATCACCTAAGCTGAACGATGGCGATTCATTTTCGTTTAATGTGTCAAATGCTATAGAAGATGCTATAGCAAAATCCAAAGATATTTTAGATCAACTCTTAAATTCACGAGCTATTGTGGGGGCGCGTACAAACAGATTTAAGTTGGCTAAAGATAGAATAACAACGACACAAGTATCAAATAAAAAAAGTATATCTGAGCTGGAAGATGCGAATATGGCTCAAGTGTTTGTAGATTATCAAAAAGAACAGATTATTATGCAGGCAACACTAAATTTCGGTTCAAAGCTCAGCCAAAATAATTTATTTAGCTACATATAGTTCCTTTGACAATCATTCTGCATAGGTTTTTATATCATGTTTATAAATTAAATATTTGCACATATAATTAATATTTGCTACAATTTTTAACTGTAAATTTAAGGGGGTAGGTTATGGATTTAAGAAAAATTAAAGACATTATAAAAACTATTGAGAACAGCAGTCTTGTTGAATTTGAATATCAGGATGATGATTTTCATTTGATATTGAAGAAAAAAGAGGCTTTTGTAAGTGAAAACATAATAACACAGGGTAATTTACCTCAAGCTGTTCCGCAAGCTACTCAGGTTTCTGAACAGAATAAGATAAAAGAACCGGCAGAGGAAGAAAAGGTAGATAAAGATTTAATCGAAATCAAATCACCGATGGTGGCGACATTTTACAGGGCGCCATCGCCTACATCCGCACCCTATGTTGAAGTGGGAGATGAGGTGAAAAAGGGGGATGTTTTATGCATCTTGGAAGCTATGAAAATAATGAACGAACTGGAAGCGGAATTTCCATGCAAGATCGAGAAAATACTCGTTGATAATGCACAAAAGGTTGAGTATGACCAGCCGCTGTTTCTTGTAAAAAAGTTAGGGTAGTATAATGTTCAAAAAAATACTTATAGCAAACAGATCGGAAATTGCGCTAAGGATCATACGAGCAGCCAAAGAATTGGGCATAAAGACCGTTTTGGTTTATTCCAAAGAAGATAGAGATTCGATTCCCGTTATGCTGGCAGATGAAACGATTTGTATAGGAGAAGCTATTGCAAAAGAGAGTTATTTAAATCTTCCCAATGTAGCCCAAGCTATAGTGAATTCTAACTGCGATGCCGTTCATCCCGGATACGGGTTCTTATCTGAAAATCCTGCATTCGCAAATATATGCAAAGATCTAAATGTTACCTTTATAGGACCGGATGTTCAAACTATGGAAAGACTATCCGATAAATCAAGCGTGAAATATATTTTGAGTAAAGCTGGTATACCTACCATACCGGGGAGCGACGGTTCCATAGATAATGAAGAAAATCTCAAAACAGTTGCCAAAAATGTGGGGTATCCTGTATTGTTGAAGGCATCATGGGGCGGCGGAGGCAAAGGAATGAGGATCGTGAGGAATGAGGATACTCTAATCGACCAATATAGATCTGCCAAATTGGAAGCAAAAGCTTCATTCGGGAAAGATGAAATATATCTGGAAAAATTTATAGAGCACCCCAGGCACATAGAGGTTCAAGTTATAGCTGATAAATACGGTAATGTGGTCCATGTTGGAGAAAGAGACTGCTCTATTCAAAGAAAACATCAGAAATTATTGGAAGAATCGCCGTCTCCTGTATTGAATGAGGAGCAAAGGGAAAAACTACATACTGTCGCCGTAGAGGCGACCAAGATTTTAGGATATCAGAATGTAGGCACGCTGGAATTTTTATTTGATGGGAATGAATTTTATTTTATTGAGATAAATACGCGTATTCAGGTGGAGCATCCGGTTAGCGAAATGGCTTATGGGGTTGATCTGGTTAAAGAACAGATAGCCGTTGCATCTGGCGAGCACCTGTCGATAGATCAAGAAAAACTAATGCAGAAATTTCACGCTATGGAATGTAGAATAAATGCGGAAAATCCTGATAATTTTATGCCGTCCCCTGGTAGAATAACAAAGCTATTTATTCCAGGAGGCCCAGGCATAAGGGTGGATACGGCTGTTTATTGCGGTATGAATGTATCACCAAGCTATGATTCTTTGATAGCAAAACTTATTGTTAGAGGCAATGACAGAGAAGAGACAATTAACAGGATGAAGAGAGGCTTGGACGAATTTATTGTTGAAGGTATATATACAAATGTAGATTTCTTTAAAAGGCTTTTGCGCTCAAATGAGTTTATAAGCAACAATTACGATACAAATTTCATAGATAACGGCTTTTAAAAATTTATTTCACAGACATCATGGAATAAAAAGCCCTTTTGAGCATACTTTCAACAGAATCGTTATATCTCATAAATGCGATGCCGTATCGTAGATCAAGGCTTACATCATTGCTTATTTTGAAAATATTACCTAAATTATTCTCGATCCTTATTATAAATTCATCCACATTATTCTGGCTAAACGCCCTTGTTAAAATAGAAAAATAATAATCGTACAGGTAAAATATTGTATCGCTTTTCCTGCAGAAGCTACTTAATTTTTGCGCAACTGTTTGTAAAATAACATCTTTTTTCAATTTTTGATCCCACTTATTTTTGTTTTCAATTGTCAATAGAATCAGTACCCAATTATCTTCATAACGTTCATACTGTTTTATAAAATTATCAAGCAGATATTTCATTCCGGTTTTGTTGTTTAAGCCGGTTATTTTATCTGTAAAGCACTCTGTGTCATTATCTGTAAAAATTACATCCAAAAATTCCATCTTTTGCCTCCTCTAATGTTTTCTTGGCTACTGTAGAGGCTCTTTTACTGCCATCACGCAATATATCAACTATGTAATCTTTCCTCTTTTCAAGCTCTTTTCTCCTATTTCTTGCCTCGCGTAGCTTGGCATTAATGTTTTTTGAAAGTATCTTTTTGCACTCTACACAGCCTATCGTAGCTTTGGAGCAGGCGCTTTTTATCTCCTTTTGTTTATTTATATCCGTAAATATCTTGTGCAGCATAAATACGCCACATTCCTCGGCAACGCCGGGATCTGTTTTTCTTTTTCTTCTTGGATCTGTAAACATAACATTTATTTTTTTTGATGTCTCTTCTTCAGAATCGGATAGATATATGGCATTACCATATGATTTACTCATTTTCCTGCCGTCAAGCCCTAAAATTTTTGGGGATTTCGTCAATTTGGGCTGAGGCTCTATAAACACTTTTTTGCCAACAAAGGCATTAAATCTTCTCACTAACTCTCTTGTAAATTCAAGATGCGCTACCTGGTCAACACCTACAGGCACATAAGATGCCTTATAAATAATAATATCTGCACTCATTAAAACAGGATATCCCAAAAAACCAAAATTGGCTGTTTTATCTTTACCGAGTTGTTGAACCTGGTCCTTGTATGATGGCACTCTTTCAAGCCAGCCTACCGGTGTTATCATAGACAACAGCAGGAATAGCTCGGTATGCTCCCTAACAAGAGACTGAACGAAAATCGTGTTTTTGTTTTCATCCAAACCAAAAGCAAGCCAGTCTATGACCATCTCTATCGTGTTGCTATATATATCCTTTGAATTATCAAAACCCGTGGTCAGGGCGTGCAGATCTGCGACAAAGTAAAATCTGTTATAATCCTCTTCTTGAAACTTGATCCAATTTATCAAAGCACCATATAAATTTCCAAGATGCAATCTACCCGTAGGCCTCATACCGCTTAAAATATTTTGTTTCATTTTTTTCTCCTAAAAAAGCAATATCTTAGAAAATGGCAATACAAAAAGATAGTATATTGTATTAAAAGCGCCTAAAAATATTAATGCTATTACTATGTACATACCGTAAGGTTCAATCTTTGAAAAGCTATATGCCCATCTATTTGGCAAAAATGCAGCCAATATCCTACCGCCGTCCAAAGGCAGGATGGGTATGAGATTGAAAAACGCAAATATAAGATTGAGTTCAACCCCGTACAAGCAAGTTGTTAAAAGAGGGGATGAAAAATAACCGAGTGGTATAAACAGAAATATATGATAGAGAATAGCAAATCCAATAGCCATAATAAAGTTTGATAAAGGGCCGGCCGCTGCTACATATGCCGAATCTCTTTTGGGATTTCTTAAATTAAAAAAGTTAACTGGCACTGGTTTTGCCCATCCAAACAGAATAGGGGAATGGGCGATAATAAGCAATATCGGCAGAATTATGGTTCCAAGTAGATCGATATGAACAATGGGATTGAGCGTCAGTCTTCCTGCGAATCTTGCTGTGTTATCCCCGAGCTTCTCTGCTATATATCCATGTGATACCTCATGCACAACTATCGCAAGTAGAAGCGGTATGACCATAAGAAAAAATTGTGGGTTCATCAAAACACCTTACTACATTAAATTTCGCACACCTTAAATTGTTAGGTATACACCATTAAGAATGCATAAGGTTTGATAAAAAGTCAAGATTTAATCTCTTTTTGCTATATTTCGTAAAACAGATCCATCTATATACAAGGACATCTATATGCATTGCATTTCAAATTTTATGCTTTAATAAATTGCTTTTTTATGATAAGTTTACGCTCATCGAGCAGCTGTTGTGTAGTGCTTGAAAACTGGGTTAATTTTTTATATAAACTATGAATCTTTTGCTTAAGGAGTATTCAATATGAGAGATGTAAAGAATGTTTTTGTAATAGGAAGAAAGAATCCGGATTTGGATAGTGTAACATCAGCTATAGGGTACGCCGAGTTGAAAAATAAGCTTGTCCCGGATGTAGATTATATGCCTGTTGTAAGCGGGAATGTAGATTTGAATACTCAGAAGGTTTTAAGCTATTTTAATGTGCCCATTCCTAATTGCATAACAGATCTTAATTTGAGAGTTGAAGAAATTATGACACGCAATCCTATTTTATCATATAAGGATTCACCAATAACGGAAGTGTTTAAGGCTATGCTTCAAAACGATCTTCGAGTTATTCCTATTGTTGATGCAAACTCTAAATTTTATGGTTCTTTCGGCATGATGGATATTGCAAAAAAAAGTATATCTTCTGTGATACCTGATCTATTCAGGAAGATAAAGACGGATGTGAGGTCTATAGTAAAGGCTGTAGATGGAACTGTATTAAACGGTACAAATGATGATAAAACATTTTTGGCAACAGTAATAATGGGTGTAATGGATGTCAATGAGTTTGTTCATATAGCGCAAAATTTTGATATGTATAATATCATAGTCATTTTGGGAAACAGAGCTGATATTCAAAAGAAAGCTATAGAGTTCGGTGTAAGATGTATTGTTCTTTCAAATGGATTTACTCTAAGTCCTAAGCTGTTAGAGGAGGCGAAGAAAAAAGAAGTTGCAGTTATATCATCTCATTATGATGCGTTCGCAACATCCGGTTTAGTTGAGTGGAGCGTGCCCGTTTCAACTGTATGTGATAGATCATCGCCAACAGTAAAATTGAGCGCATTAATAGATGATGTAAAGGAGAAGGTGTATTCATCAAGAAGCCGATCCGTTGTTGTTGTAGACGATGATAGAAAAGTTGTGGGAATTGTTACGAGAACGGATGTTATAAAATATAACAAGCGCAAAATTGTGCTTCTTGATCATTCAAGCAGCGTGGACTCTCCTGATGGCATATTTAAATGCGAAATATTGGAAATTTTAGACCATCATAAACTTGGTGATATACGCAGCAATAGATTGACGAGATATAGGATAGAGCCGTGGGGATCCACATCTTCCATTGTTGCGGATGAATTTTTTAAAAATAATATCGAACCGTCCAAAACATCGGCTTTGTTGCTTGCTTCCGGCATTATAGTGAATACAGAATGTTTGTCCGAAGAGAAAATAAAAAAAGAAGATCGTAAAATATTAGAACTGCTGTGTGAAAAATGCGACATTAAATTGAATGATTTAAAGCAAGAATTAAAAAAGATTGTAAATTTGTAAGGGGGTTACTTATTATGGTTGCTTATGGTATGTTTTATCTAACATTTATAGCTTCTTTTCTATCTATTGGATATGCTTTAGTAACAGCGTTTTATGTGCTGTCACAGGATGATGGCTCAGATAGAATGAAAGAGATAGCGCGTGCTATACAGGAAGGCGCATATGCTTTTTTATCGCGCGAATATAGATCTATAGCAATTGTTGCTTTGGCAATTTTTGTGATTTTGTGGGCTTTGGGTGCAAAATCTGAACATTTTGGATTATTAACAGCTATCGGATATTTGGTAGGGGCATTGTTGTCCGGTTTGGCGGGATATATTGGCATGGTTATAGCTGTAAAAACTAATGTTAAAACCGCCCAGATGGCAAAAAAGGGGTTATCAAGTTCGCTGAAATTGGCGTTTAGAGGTGGATCTGTTACAGGATTTTTGGTAACAGGTTTTGGTTTGCTGGCAATTTCAGGGTTCTTCTACATTGCTGTCGTTGTATTCAAACAGCCCGTTGAGCATACAATTAAAGCATTGATAGGTTTAGCTTTTGGCACAAGTTTAATTAGTGTATTTGCAAGATTGGGCGGAGGAATTTATACAAAAGCTGCGGATGTCGGAGCAGACTTAGTCGGCAAAGTTGAAGCGGGTATTCCAGAAGATGATCCGAGAAACCCTGCGGTTATAGCTGATAATGTGGGTGATAATGTAGGTGATTGTGCGGGCATGGCAGCCGATGTTTTTGAAACATTCACGGTAACAGCTGTTGCTGCAATAGTGCTGGGTCACACACTATTTGATAAACCCGGTTCACTTGGGGTTGGCGCATTATGGCCGCTTTTGATAGGTGCAATATCTTCTGTTTCTGCAATAATTGGTACTTTTTTTGTAAAATTGGGAAAATCCAAAAATATCATGGGTGCATTTTATAAGGCTCTGGCATCTACTGCTGTCATAGCCCTAATTGTTGTTTGGTTTGCCATAAAGAAATATTTGCCGGATGGCGTTACATACTTAGGTGCAACATATTCTATGACGAATATATTTTTAACATCGGTTGTAGGGATGCTGATA
>CAJXLZ010000018.1 GCA_913056505.1 uncultured Desulfurellaceae bacterium | reverse complement strand
CTCATAGCCCATGTTAAACCAGCAGGTATCAACCAACTTCCGGCACTAAATCCTACACCACCCATAATAGCGGCACCCGGAAGCATAGAAGCTATACCAGATCTAATTCCACCCATTACTGCACGACGTGCCATGAATGTGCTTATGTCTGGAATACCGTCTTGTGCGGCTGAAGCAAATACTTTAGCAAACTTTTCAAATCTGTTTCTGATGGGCTCTTTTTAGGTTTTATCTTTTTAACCTTTATTAATCTTATATTCTTTTTACTTTTTAATATTTCAAGGGCTTTCTCTTCAAAATCAAACGCCACTACAACCTCATAAAAACGTCCGCTTATCTTTTTGGCGAGTTCAATATTTACACTGCCATTTATCCCTATAATACCGCCGAATGCACTTATCGGATCGCAAGAGAGCGCCTTTTCGTATGCGTCTGTTACATCTTTCCCAACAGCGGCGCCGCACGGTGTGTTGTGCTTAACTATTACACAAGCAGTTTTATCAAATTCTATTATCATTCTATAAACAACATCAATATCCAAAATATTATTATATGACAATTCTTTCCCATGAAGCTGTTCTGCATCGGCTATGCCTATGTTCAATGGGTTTTTATAAAATTTTGCAGATTGAGCCGGATTTTCACCATAGCGTAGATTTTGAATATGCTTAAGTGGAATGCCTAATTCATAAGCACTTTTCAGTTTAAACTTTTCTATAATTAAGGAATCGTAGTAAGCTGTTTTTGCAAATGCTTTTAGAGCATATCTTTTTCTGAATTCCTCATCTATATCGTCGAATTTATCCATTACCTCTTTATAATCTTTAACTTCGCTTACAACAAGCACACTCTTAAAATTTTTAGCAGCAGACCTAAGCATAGCGGGTCCGCCGATATCGATATTTTCAATAAGCTCATCGCTGTCGTCTGTCCTCAATGCTGTAGCCTCGAATGGATAAAGGTTCACAACAACAATGTCTATGGGATCTATATTAAATTCTTGAGCTGTTTTTTCATGGTCTTTGTTGCCCCTAACATAAAGTATGCCGCCATGCACCATAGGGTGAAGTGTTTTGACCCTGCCACCGAACATCTCCTTTGATTTGGTATATTCTTCTATAAAGGTCACATCTATGCCGTTATCCTTAAGCAGCTTTCCCGTTGAGCCTGTGGAGAGTATCTCATACCCTTTATCCTGCAAAAATTCGGCGAACTCAACCGCATTATCTTTATCCCAAACACTTATCAAAGCTTTCTTGCCCATCTAACTCTCCTTTTTTATAATTTCAAGCTGAGTTTATAGAAAAAGAGCTATGTGTCAATAACTATTATTTTGTACAATAAAAGTAAAATTGCAGTCATACAAATTAATGAACTGTTGTTAAGCCAACATTTCTCAAAATGTCTTAATGTTGCTCACACCGATTTTGTGGCAGTCGAATTTCTTCTTTGATTTTACCTTTATATATTTTTCCCCAACAAGTTCCCATGAGTTTTCTGTATCTTTTAAATTATTCTCGAGTATACATAAAAGTTTTCTTTTGGCATCTTTATCAAAGATTTCCATCATGGTCTCAACACGTCTATCCATATTCCTTTCCATAAAATCTGCAGCTGTTATAAAAATTCTTCTTTTACCACCGCTGTGAAAGTAAAATATTCTTGGGTGTTCCAAAAATCTTCCCACAATACTTTTTACAGTAATGTTATCACTTAATCCCTTTATGCCTGTGATAATCCCGCAAATTCCTCTGGCTATAATCTGGATTTTTACATTATGTTGGGAAGCTTCATAAAGTTTTTCCATAAGTATCTTATCAATCAAAGAATTTACTTTTATTATTATATGGGCTTTTTTACCTTGAGAAGCATTTTTGATCTCTTCATCAATAAGGGCTAAAAGCTTTGTTCTAATCTCCTTAGGGGATAAAAATATTCTATTTCTGTTTTCATTATCCATATATCCCATGAGATAATTGAAAATTGACATTACATCTTCGCACACGTCCGGTTCTGCGGTGATATAATCAACATCTGTATATTGCCTTGCTGTTTTTTCATTGTAATTTCCTGTAGCCATGTGGGCATAACTCTTTATATGCCCATTCTCTTTCCTCACAATTAAAAGTAATTTGCTGTGAACTTTGAGATTTTTAAATCCATAAGTGACTATACAACCCGCTTCCTCTAATTGTTTGGCAAGTTCCACATTATTTTCTTCATCAAATCTAGCTTTGAGCTCTACTATTACAGACACAGTTTTACCTTTTTTTGCTGCGTTTATTAGAGATTTTACTATGGTAGAATCATTATTTACCCTGTAAATAGTCATTTTTATAGCAAGTGTATTTTCATCTTCAGCAGCTTCTTTTACCAATTTTGACACAATACTAAAATCTTCAAATGGTCTGTACAAAAGTAGCGGTTTTTCTTTTATTTGTTGAAAAAGACTTTTACTTAAATCTATATTGTTTGGTATTTTTGGAGTAAAACTAGGATAATAAAAGGATTTATTTTTAGAGTGAATGTGGAAAAATATTGTAGGATCAGAAAAGTATTCGTAAAAATATATTTCATCTTCCTGTATTTCTAACTTGTTACATATAAAATTCAATAGGTTTTTAGAAATATCTGCATTTACTTCAAAGCGGACAATCTTACCCTTTTTTCTAAGATCCAACTGTTTTTCCATAGTCTTTAAAAGGTCTTCAGCTCCTTCTTCTTCTATAGTTAGATCAGCATCTCTCGTGATCTTAAATTCTGCAATCTCTAATACTTCAAAATTGTAAAATATCTCACTTATAAAATTTTTAAGTATAAATGTAGATGAGAGGTAGCAAATTTTATCGTCTATTTCTTTAAAAAAGATCTTTTCAATATTTTCAGGTATTATAATAAAAGAATGAAATATCTCATTATTTTTTTTTATTTTTACACATATGGTAACTCTATTGTTAGCAATAAATGGCATAGGGTTTGTGGCGGTAAGAGTTACTGGCGTAATAAGTGGTCGAATTTCCTGATCAAACAGAAACTCAGCAAAAGAAGCTGCTTCATCAATTAAGACATTTATATATATGCCACTATTTTTTAGATCCTCTAATAGCTTTTTTATATATGTACTCTGTAGTTTATAAAGCGGAATAACCTTTTCTCTTATTTTGTAGTAAATTTCATAAGGAGACTCACCCTTACTGTTTTTTACCCCAGCACTTATTTGATCTTTTACCCCAGCCACCCTAATCATAAAAAATTCATTAAGGTTTGAAGCAAATATAGCTAAAAATTTAGCTCGTTCCAAAAGCGGCAAATCTTTTTTATATGAGAGCTCCAACACCCTCTTATTAAATTCAAGCCAGCTTAGTTCTCTGTTAATAAAAGGTAAATTAGTTTGCAAGTTTTTTGCCGATTTCAATCTTCACTCCAAATACATTTTCAAAAAGTTTTGATTTTCTTGCTAAAGATATCTCTTCCAAAAAAGTATATCCACTAACGTGCAAATCAAGGAAAATAGTATCAGATATTTTAACTATATCAAAAGAATGAATAACCTGGTTATGTCCGGCATCAAGGGCATCTGCCACTCTGAGAATTGCCACCATCTTTTTTAATAAAAATACATCTTCAGGATTTATATTATCAAAATAAGCTTTATAATCTTCCACATCTTTTTCTCTATGCATAAGAGCCGTAAGAGCCACTATATTCATATCCTTTTCAAAAATTCCCGGTATATGCATAGATTTTAATATATAATATGAGTTAAATTCATGATTATTCGGATTAATAAAATAACCTATATCATGTGTAATGGCGGCAATTTCCAAAAGAGTTAAATATTTGTTAGAGAGATTATGAATTTCTCTAAGCCCTTTGAAAAGATTTCTCGTATGTTTTTGAACAGCTAACGCATGATTCTTGTCAAAGTCGTATTTTTCCCCTTGATAAATAAGAGTATTTTCCAAATATCTTTTAAGACTCGTTTTTCTGTAACCTTTAAAATAATAGTGTAATAACTTATGGGGGAATTTTGTTTTACTGAAATGAAATTTCTTCTGCTTAGATAACTCCATAATCTCTATATAACTTACCAAAACAGCTTTTAATATTTCAGCTTTGTTATGTTGTAGGTTATATTTCTTAGCTATATTTTCAGAATTAAGATATTTTACATCTGATAGAAGCTTTTTAATGTCAGACAAATATATTTCCTCTTTTTTAGGATTAAAAATTGATCTTAAAATAGTTACAGTGCTACCTGTAAAAAAAATTAATTTTGGTTGCTTTTTATCCAAAATCTTCTTAAATTCAGAAAGCATATTTTGGACATATTTCTTAAATGCCTTAATTTTTTCTCTATCATCAAGATCTTTAAAAATTTCATTTAGTCTAAGACTTCCAAATGGAAGAGCCTCCGCATAAATAATACATTTTTTACAGTTTATCGTTAATGCTACATTTCCACTGGAAACATTGGCAAAAATAACACCATTCTTTTCAAGCTCATTTACATCTTCAACTTCATTTACAAAAGCAGTGTACCTTATGAAAAGCTCTTCATAAAGTTCCAATATGTTTATAGAAAGCCCTGTGTTTTTCTTAATATAATCTATAAAAAAATCTCTATTTATTGCTTCTCTTAGACCGCTGGTAGCTACCGCTACAACTTTGGATATATGGTAATCACGAGCTTTTTTTAAAAATTTATTTATTATTTCTGTAGATTTTTTTACCGTTTCAAGGGAGATATATCCTTTGTTAAATGTTTCCTTTCCTAAAGAGAGTGATTTTGTCAGGTATTCCAAAGTTCTGCTTTCACCGTCGACAAATTCATTTATTTGCATTCTAAAGGCACTTGAGCCGATATCTATTATAGCAAAAATACCATTTCTCATACTTCTACTTCCACCAAAAAGACACTTTCAAAAAGATCTTTTTTCTTAAGAACTCCAGCTCTTTCCAATGAGAAATCCTTTCTACCAGAAAGAGTAAGTTTTATACTATCTTTAGATATACTAACCTTGACATATTTAACCCTTTGGTCGTGGCTTCTATCAAGGGCATCTGCTATTCTTAAGATAGCAGACATTTTTTTTACGGTATCTTTTTGGGCTTCGGTAAGTTTCATAAAATTTTCATGACTTTTCTTGGGTTGACTTTTGCGATGGTACCTTGCAACATTGGCAATCAACTCTATTTCTTCATCTGAGTAACCGATTAAATCTGAATTTTTTATCAGATAGTAGGAGTGTTTATGGTGTTGGGAATATGATATATAGTTTCCAATATCATGAAGCAGTGCAGCAGCTTCTAAAATATCCCTCTGATTATCTGTGAGATGGAAGTGATTTTTGAGTTGATCAAAAATAATCATGGATAAGTTTCTTACATGCTTAAGGTGAGCAATTTCACCTTTATATTTTTTACAAATATCAAATATTCTAGAGAGTCTCAGACTATACTGATTTTCTTGAAAGCTTAATTTTATCCCCATACTGTTCAAAGTGTCTATGAGAATACCTACCCTTAAACCACCTGACAGTGTATAAGAACCACTTTTGCCACAAATATCCATTAAGGAATCAATAAGAATCGTAGCTGGAATAACAACATCAGCTCTTTTGGGATCAAGTCCTGGAATTTTTGCTCTTTCCGCCACAGTCTTTTCCAAGATAATTCGGATAAATTTCTTCAAAAATTTTCTATCCACATATCTGACTCTAGAAGATCTTTGAGAAGAATTTTTATACTGCACATTCGCCACATTATTTAATGTCCCCCCAAGGGATATTATATGTTCTATTTTTCTATTGAAGGGGCGTTCTTTTATAAAATCCATTATATATTTTTTTAGCTTGTTAATCTCATTTGCTTGAGGGGGATCATGTTTTAAAAACATATGTCTCAATTTGTTACAACCTAATTCTGTAGACTCTTTATATGCAATCTTGCCCCTATTAGCTATTATAAATTCTGCACTACCTCCACCCACATCTGTGATAAGGACGCTGGAATCATCCAAATCAAAACTTGTAGTAGCTGCAAGAAAAGCAAACTCTGCTTCCCTTTCACCTGAAATAATTTCAGGTTTTATACCTATGGCCTTAAACAAAATTTCGGATACTTCTTGAGAATTTTCTGCCTCCCTAAGAGGTGCAGTAGATATAAATCTTATATGTGATACACCCTTTGAATCACAAATCTTTTTAATTTCATTGAGAATATTTATCATATTGTCCAATGAATGTTTTAAGATTTTTCCTGTAGTGAAAATATCATCCCCAAGACGGATAATTTCTTTGAAATCTTCTATTATTTCAAACTGTCCTTCTGATACTTTAAATATTTGAAGATGAAGGGAATTGGTCCCTAAATCGATAACTGCAACTTTCAAAATCTCATCAGGCATTATCAATAATCTCTTGCTTAAGATTGTGATATATTTCTATGAGTCTCTTATTTTTCGAAAAAAGAGGAACAGGCAATAAGGTTTCCCCCATTTTTTCAATTTCTGCAGAATATGGAATGACAGTCTTTATCTCAAACTCACCTATCTTCTCTTCAATTATCTGCCTATGCAGTTTCTTTCTTCTGTCTGCCATAGAAAAAAATGGGAAAATTTTTTCGTTGTTCACTCCGATGCTATCCATAAAGAACTTAAGTTTATCAAGAGTTCTTAAAGAAAGATATGTTGGGATAACAGGGACTAAAATAGTGTCAGATATCTTGGATATTAATTTATTTAAATTTGTAAAACCTGGAGGAGAATCGATGATTAAAAAATCGTAATCATTGACCTCAGAAATGGTATTTTTTAATTTTTTAATAGGTTTTTTCATAGCATCAATAATCAAGTCTAAATTTCTAAAACTAAAATCGGAAGGAAGAACAAACAAATTTGCATATTGTGTTTTCGTAATGCTCTTCCTGAGAGATTTTTTCTCCGTAAAGATATCTTCTATCTTTTTGGAAAGCTCCTGTTCAACTTGGAAATAAAAACTCGATGCCCCTTGAGGGTCAAAATCCCACAACAGGGTCTTTTTGCCATCCGCAGATAATAAATATGAAAGATTTACTGATGTTACAGATTTTCCTACACCACCTTTTGGGGAATAAAGGGCTATTATCTTCATTTTAGCAATCTTCTATGTTTATTCTTAGGTAATATATCTTTTAATTCTTCATATCTACTAATAAATTCTGCCATATTTTCTTGCTTTTGCTTAATTATAAATTCAAATAAATCTTTCAAACTTTTACTGGTAGCCTTTTCATAATTTTTTACAAAATTAAGTTGAAAAACCAAATCTTGGTTTTTCCCCAGGAGATCCTGAACATTTTTTAATGCTTCTAAAATCTTTCTATAGTATTTTTTCTTAAAAAAAGATTTAAATATATCAAAAAGATATCTGATTTTTTTCAGTTCAATGCGAATTTTGTGTATGTGAAAATCATTTGCATCTTTCAAATCAGTTCCAAATAAATCATCAAGTTTTTTCATATTTTTTTTCAAAATATTTTTAATGGCTTCGGAAAAAAATAAATCTTTTTTTAAAAAAAATCCTTCACCGTTCACAACATCTAAAAGACGGGTTATCTTATGCTTGAACAAATCACTTTCCAAAAACGATTTCAATCTTAAAAATTCTTGATCCCTTTTTTCGGAAATATATCTCTGTAATATATGAAGATTTTCTTCCATCTGAGGAAGTTTTTGTTTGTAGTCAAAAATGTATTTAAGAAAAATGTCATAGTCTCTAATATGCCCAGTAGCTTCGAAAATCTCTTTTAACAATTTTAGTACTTCTGCAGATTTTTCTTTATCTGTATATCTTCTAAAAAGTTTTAGAACCCCTCTACTCCTTCTGTTAACTACCCTAAAATCATGGAGGTCTTCTATATCTTTGTCTTGAGTTACAAACAGAGAGATATTAAGGAGAAATCTTATCTCATTTAATAAAAATGTTTTTAACACATCTTCAAGAACCATACCTTTTTTAAAAAGGTAAACAGGTTTTTTCTCTTTTTCCATACTATCTTTTTCTACCTATAATAGAACATCCTGTTGTATCAGATTCATTAATACATTGTTTTTTATATGGCAAAGAGAACCCTTTTTTAATTTAATATTTAGTCTTGATTCCCCTACATAAGATGAGATGAATTTCGTCATATCAGGCTCATGACCTATTATTGCGAAAATTGTTGCATCAGTATGAGATTTTACAACAGATAGGTATCCTTGGGTGTCACTACCTGGGTTTAATCCTTTTTCTATAATGATTTCTGCCTCAGTTATTTTTTGAAGTATTTTAGCAGTATCCATTGCCCTTTTTGCTTCTGAAGTGTAAATAATTTTAGGTTTTGGAAGATTTTTAAAAACTTTCGTAAAAAATTTTCTTGCTAATGCTATTTTCTCTTTTTCTAATGGCCTTTTTAAATCATCTTTATCCCATTTTTCTCTTTTTAAAGCATGTGCATGTCTTATAAGATAAAATTCATTCATATTACACCCCCTATTTTTATATTTTAGCAAAATTTTTAAAAATGTAAAGACTACTTCATTTTTTTACAAATATTTTACATTTTATTTTTTAAAATTTATTGGTCCTACATTTTGTAAATTTTCCATAATTCCATAGTTGTGCAAGGAGCGAAAATGTTGCAATAGAAAGGCAATAGCCGTATCAGCACAAAAAGCAAAAAAACAGCTGATAAATTAACCTCTTTTGCTTTTTGGATATGAACCCAGCACTTTAAAAAATACTGTTAGATCTTGAAGTTGATTTATAGAATCCTTAACAGGTTCATCTTCTATATGTCCATCGACATCAACATAAAATATATATGACCAATTCTTTTGTTTTGACGGCCTAGATTCTATACGCGTTAAGTTCACCCCTCTATCATAAAACGGTTTTAGGATCTGATAAAGCGCCCCTACTTTATCTTTTATAGAAAACATAAACGAAGTTTTATCAAACCCGCTGCGCTGCGGCATATTTTTACCTATTATGAGGAATCTGGTGATATTGTTTATTTTATCCTCGATGCCTTTTGCTAATACATTCAAACCGTATATATCGCTTGCCGCAAGGGATGCTATTGCAGCTGCAGTTTTATCTTTCTCCGCTATCTTTGCAGCTTTTGCTGTGGAGGATGTTTCAAACAATGATACATTAGGCAGGTGTTTTTTAAGCCAGCCTTTACATTGTCCCAAAGCATTCGGATGCGAATAGATAGATTTAATTTCCTCCAAAGTCCGCGCTTTTGATAAAAGATTATGCTTTATATCAATAACAATCTCAGAAACTATATTTACCGTTGAATCAATAAACATATCAAGCGTATAATTAACAACGCCCTCTGTGGAATTTTCTATGGGCACAACGCCAAAATCCGCCCTATCCTGTTCAACATCCATAAAAACATCCTCTATTGATTCCTCTTGAGTATAATGCAGGGACAGCCCGAAACGCTCTATTGCAGCCTGATGAGTATATGTGGCTTCAGGTCCAAGATAGCTTATGACGAGCGGCTCTTCCAATCTTATGGAAGCACTCATAATCTCTCTAAATATTATTTTCAGGCTTTTCTTTGGAAAGTCACCGGATGGCAAATTATCTATCATATTGTATATTTTTGTTTCTCTGTCAGGAGAATAAAAAGGCAAATTATTCGATTGCTTTATCTTGCCTACATTCTTTACAAGCTTTGCACGATCATTTAAAAGACGGATAATCTCACTATCTATAGCATTGATTTTGTCCCTTAAAACTGTTAATTTATCTTTCATAACTTATAAAAACTGGGTTGTCATTTTTCTATATTTGTCCCATCTCCTACTCATTAGTTTGTTTCTGCTTAAATTTGAGAGTTCTTCCAAATTTCTCACAATAAAATTTTTAACACTATTTGCTATTTCCTCATGATTTCTGTGCGCACCGCCTAAAGGTTCTTTTATAATCTCATCTATAACGCCGAGTTCATATAGATCCTTGGATCTAACCCTCATGGCTTTGGCCGCATCAATTGAATGCTCCGTATCCCTCCAAAGAATCGAGGAACAACCCTCTGGCGATATAACACCGTATATGGAAAATTCAAGCATACCGACTTTATCTCCGCATGCTATAGCCAATGCCCCGCCACTGCCACCTTCACCCGTTACAACAGCAATAATAGGCACTTTTGTGGAAAAAGTATCATATAAATTTCTCGCTATAGCCTCAGATTGTCCCCGCTCTTCTGCGCCAATACCCGGATATGCGCCCGGTGTATCAACAAAAGTTACAATAGGCAGATTAAACTTTTCCGCTATTTTCATAACTCTTTGAGTTTTCCTATAACCCTCGGGGTTAGCCATACCGAAATTTCTGTATAAATTATCCTTTGTATTTTTGCCCTTTTGATGACCGATAATAGCAACTTTATGATTATCTATATATCCGAAACCCGTTATAATGGCATGATCATCCCTAAAATGTCTATCACCGTGGATCTCGGTAAATCCATCTACAATATATTTAATGTAATCTAAGGTATATGGCCTGTTTGGGTGTCTTGCAATTTTAATAATTTTATCAATAGACAAATTATCAAATTCTTCCCTTAATATTTCATTTTTCTTTTTCTCAAGCTGTTCTATCTCTTCCGTAACATCAATGTTACTGCTTTCAGCCATATCTTTTAAATGTTTTATCTGTTCCTCAATATCGTATATAGGTTTTTCAAAATCTAAAACAAGCATATCAACCCCCTTTCATTTGTCATTCCCATTATTTTTTCTGTCATTCCCGTTTCCTTTGTCATTCCCGCGCACGCGGGAATCCAGACATTAGAATCCGGATTCCG
>CAJXLZ010000017.1 GCA_913056505.1 uncultured Desulfurellaceae bacterium | reverse complement strand
CACTATCGTAGAAAAATAATCTTCTGGATTGAGGTATTTCAATATTAAACCCCTTTTTGTTCAGAATTTCCACGGACTCTTCCATAAGCCTTCCCTTCGGCAAAGCTATTGTTATCATTCTTTAACTCTCCTGATTTTAGCGCCTAAATTTGATAATTTTACATCCAATTGTTCATAACCTCTATCTAAATGGTATATTCTTGATATATTTGTAGTGCCGTAAGCGGATAAAGCTGCTATAACAAGACTGGCGCTCGCCCTTAAATCTGTCGCCATAACAGGTGCGCCTGTTAATTTATCTACGCCCTTAATTATGGCTTTATTGCCAGACAGCGTAATGTCTGCCCCCATTCTCTTTAATTCCGCCACATGCTGAAATCTGTTTTCAAATATTGTTTCTTCAACGATGCTTACGCCGCTTGCGCGTGTCAGCATACTTACAAATTGAGCTTGCATATCCGTCGGAAAACCGGGATATGCCATAGTTTTTATATTTATCGGTTTTATATTTTCACCCCACACCTTTATTGTTTTATCGTCAACTTTTTTTATAACACCATTTGCTTCTAAAAATTTATCGCGTACGGCATCCATTGCGCAGGTAGGGGCATGCTTTATGTCGATTGAAGAACCTGTGGCCAACGCCATACACATAAAAGTGCCTGCCTCTATTCTGTCGCTCATAATTGATATATCGCTACTTTCGTGCAGATGGTCAACACCCTCTATTTTTATAATGGATTCGCCTGCTCCTTCAATATGCGCGCCCATTTTATTAAGTGCCTCTGCTAAATTTACAATTTCGGGTTCTTTTGCGGCGTTTTTTATGGTTGTGCATCCTTTAGCCAAGGCGGCTGCCATCATTATGTTTTCCGTGCCGGTAACAGTGGGCAGGTCCAGATATATATCGGTTCCCTTTAATTTATCAGCTTGAGCCTTTATATACCCATCTTCTATTGTTATTTGCGCGCCCATGTTTTTAAGCGCTTCAATGTGCAAATTTACCGGTCTGACACCTATAGCGCATCCTCCGGGCATAGATACGCATGCATGTTTAAAACGCGCCAATAGAGGACCTAAAACGAGAATTGAGGCTCTCATCGTTTTTACAAGTTCATAGGGTGCTTTGGTAGATTTAACGCTTGAACAATCTATTTTTAAGTTGTCGGTGAAATTACACTTACATCCCATCTCCTGCAAAAGCTTAATTGTAGTAAACACATCTTTTAATTTAGGCACGTTTTTTATAACAATCGGTTTTTCATTAAGCAGAGCCGATGCCAAAATGGGCAGGGCTGCATTTTTGGAGCCGCTTATGTACACGGTTCCTTTTAGTTTATGTGAACCTTCTATTATAAATTTATCCATAATTTTCCACCGATCTTTATAGTTTTATCACAGATATCAATGAGTGCGATTTTAAAATGCTGTAAGAAAAATTAAAGCGCATAAACCGTTCAAGACTGTAATCTATGCTCTATATATTTTGCATAAGCTTTTTTCAAACAATAGTCCATTATAAATAGTAATCCGTTTTCCTCGGCAATTTTTTTTGCCTCTTCATTAATGATACCTTCCTGAAGCCACAGGGCTTTTGCTTTTATTTTTACAGCCTGTTTTGCAATATCTACACAGAATTCCGACCTTCTGAACACATTGACTACCTCAACGTTTTTAGGTACATCACTCAGCTTTTTGTAGGCTTTTTCACCCAAGATTTCTTTAACGCCTGGCCTAACCGGTATTATTTTATATCCTCTTTCCTGCAGGTATCTCGGCACATAGTTGCTTGGCCTGTCTTCTTTTGGGCTAATGCCTACAACAGCTATTGTTTTCATTTTTAATATTTTTAAAACTGTTTTTTCCTTTTCTTCGGATATATCGCCAAAATTTATTCTACAGACGTTTAAACCCATTTTACCTACCTAATGATTTTATGCGGTCTTCTTTGGTTTCAATATGTGTAATTTTTATTCCGAAATGTCCGTCTACGACCACTACCGATCCTTTTGCTATGGTTTTACCATTTGCAAGCAGTTCCATAGGCTCATCTACATCCTTATCTAATTCTATAACAGAATTTTCCTTTAAATTCAGAATATCCTTGATGAGCATCTCTTTTTGTCCTATTCTGAGTGTAATGTCAAGATCAATATCCAATATTAGATCAAGATTGTTTTCTTTATGATCTGTAGGACTGTTTTGTTCAACTGATTCAACATTCTTAAATGGTACTTCTTCGGCGTCTTTTTCTTCTAATTCTGTATCTTCATTATCTTCATTTTCTATATTTTCCTGTTCTTTTTCGGAAAATAAATTATCAAAAGCGTTTTTTTCTATTAAGGCAAGAATGCTGTCAGATTTAACATCCGGTATTGCTATATCCAGAATAATATCATAAAAATCCCCATCCGGCAGCTCATTCTGTTTTGATTGTATATTTTCAACTTTCAGCGAAACTTGCTGTGATAAAGATTCTTTTGTTTTTGCCGTTATGTTGCCGAACAACTGAGATATTAATTCTTTTAAGGCATCGATGTCATCTTCCGTTAGCTCTTCCTTTGCCTCTCCTGATCCCATGAGCATCATATCAGCTAGTATTGAGGCAAAAGATCTATTTATAAAAATAAGAAAATTTTCTTCTTTTGAATCTACAGACAGCTTAGCTTCCACAGTGATATCTTTTTCGGCAAAATCTATGGAATTTTTATCTCCGATGCCTACGCGTGTAAGCTTTACCACAACCTTAGAAGATAGAGCGGTATTAAAAACCTCTTCTGTTGAAGATTCGAGCAATTGAGCAAAGGTGTTGAATTGTTCACTAATCTGCATATCTTTTTCTTCGTCGGCATTGTTGGATTTGCTTGAATCAGAAAACATTTTATCTATATCATCTTGAGACAGTTCATTAGACATATAAAATCTATCTCCTATTTATTTACAAATGATTTTATGCTCATTGCTTTTTTATTTCCAATCTTGCCCATCTTACAGTGAAATTTGCCAACATTGTTTACATATCCCTCTATAGTATCGGTTATTTTTTTATTTAGCACTACAACATTACCTGTACTAAGGTTTAAAAAATCTCTTACCTTTATATTGGATTGCCCGACTTGAAAACACAGATTTACAGAGACGTTTTTCAATATGTTCATTATGTCTTCAGACCTGTCTTCTGTATTTTTTTTGCCTCGCATTAAGATATCATGTGAACCTATTTTATTTAATATAGGCTCTAAAACAATCACGGGCAAACACCAGTTGATTATTCCGCTCTTTTCGCCTATCGTTATTTCAAATACAACAAGTATAACAATTTCGGAAGGTGCAACAATTTGTATAATATTAGGACTATTTTCCTGGCTTATGATTTCAAACTGCATATCCAGAATGGGCTTCCATGCGATTTTAAATACATCCAAGGCTTGTTTAACGATATCTTTTAATATATTTTGTTCTATATCAGTAAACGGTCTTGCAATTTCAGTTTTTTCTCCGATACCGCCAAGCAGCCTGTCTATAAACATAAAACCTACATCGGGCTCTATGGAAAGAACTGCATTACCTTCCAATGGTGCAAGATTAATAACGTTAAAGCTAACATTGTCAGATAAAGATAGTGCAAACTCTCCGTATGTCATTTGGTCCACGCTCATAACCTTAACTTCTGTTATTGTCCTTAAGAAAGTCGATAAACGCGAGGAAAAATTATTGGCAAATTTGTCGTGCAGATTTTTAATAGCCCTAATCTGTTCTTTAGAAACTTTATCGGGACGCCTAAAATCATATAATGAAGCTTTCTTTTCAATATCAGCTTGCGCAGGTCCTTTGTCGATATTTTCCTTTTCAACCTGAACCTCTTTTGTTTCTATGTTTTTTAAAAGGGCATCTATCTCCTCTTGTGAAAGAATTTCAGGCATAACTATTCACCCAGTACAATTTTTGATATATATGCTGGCATTTCATTTAAAGAAACAACAAAATCCGCTATACCCGTTTGTGTAGGTTTCCTCGGCATACCCCAGACAACACAGGAATCTTTGTCTTGTGCTATAATTAAACCTCCGTTATTGTGTGCAGTTTGAAGTCCCTTAAATCCGTCATTTCCCATTCCTGTCATTATAACAGAAAGGAGATTGTTTTTAAAGTGTTCTGCTGCTGAATTAAAAGTTATATCTGCATTTGGCGTGTATATGGTCTTTGGTTCTTTACTTATTTTCACAATATATCTGTTGCCTGCTCCTTTGGAAACGGTCATTTGCGAATCTCCAGGCGCCAAATATCCTATATTCGGTTTCAGCTCGTCTGAATCGGATGCTTCTTTTATTTGAATAGCGGAAATTTTATTTAAGGAATCTGCAAAAACGCCTGTGAAAGTTTTGGGCATATGCTGGATTATTAAAATTGGTATATTGAGCTTTGGAAGTTTGGAAAAAAGTTTTTCCAAAGCGATAGGTCCGCCCGTTGAAGCTGCTATAGCTAGAAGTTTAATGTTTGCTTTCTCTAGTTTTTTACCACTTGTGGTGCTGATAGATTTTTTTGCTACAGATGCAGAGCTTGACGAGATCCTCTGAAGTCTTCTTTTAAGTGATACGGAGGAACTTTTCGCGGATATAACCTTTTCTATGAGAATTTTTTTTGCTGCCGCTGCAGTTGATTTAAAAGATAAAATATCATTTTTTGGTATGTAGTCTATAGCGCCAAGATGGAGGGCTTTTAGTGTTTCTTTAGCGCCATCTTTTGTCAGCGTGCTTATCATTATGACAGGCGTAGGGCACTCGCTCATTATTTTTTCTAAGGCTTCCAAGCCGTTCATTTTTGGCATTTCTATATCGAGTGTTACAACGTCTGGTTTAAGAAGTTTTGTTTGCTCAAAACCTTCAAGGCCATTTTTAGCTTTGCCTATGACTTCTATATATTCGGATTCAGAAAGCATTTTTGATAAATATTTCCTTGCTATAAACGAATCATCCACTACCAGGACCTTTATCTTATCAAACATACCTCACTCCAAAAAATATTTTGACCTTTAGTCCCAGAAATGATATAAATTTATGCTGAAAAAAGCAAACGAAAATTAAAATTTTATTAGGAGGTTTACAAATGGGTTTAACAGTTGCACAAAAGATTTTGAAAGAGCATCTTGTAGACGGTGATCTATTCTCAGGAGATGAGATAGGTATAAAAATTGACCAAACTCTCACTCAGGATGCAACAGGAACAATGGCTGATCTACAATTTGAACAGATGGGTGTTCCAAAAGTCAAGACTGAAGTTTCTGTCAGCTATATTGACCACAAAACTGTCCAAATGGGTTTTGAGGATGCGGATGACCACATATATCTACAGACATTTGCAAAAAAATATGGTCTGTATCTATCAAAAGCAGGAAACGGAATCTGTCATCAGGTTCACATTGAAAGGGTTGGAAGACCGGGAAAAACACTCCTTGGTTCTGATTCACACACACCGACAGGCGGTGGTATAGGAATGATAGCAATAGGTGCAGGCGGTCTTGATATAGCCTCAGCTATGGCCGGAATGCCATTTTATCTGCCTGCCCCAAAGATTGTAGGAATTAAATTAACGGGAAAACTTAATCCATGGGTAACTGCAAAAGACGTTATATTGAGAGTTCTACAAATTATGACAACTAAGGGAAATGTAGGCAAAATAGTAGAATACTTTGGAGAGGGTGTAAAAACGTTGTCTGTCCCGGAACGTGGAACAATAACAAACATGGGCGCTGAGCTTGGTGTTACAACAAGTCTATTTCCATCAGACGAAGCAACGCTTGCTTTCTTAAAAGCTCAGGGACGAGAAAAAGAATGGGTGCCCTTAGAAGCTGATACCGATGCTGAATATGATGAAATAATAGAAATTAATCTAAGTGAGCTTGAGCCTATGGTAGCTAAACCACACAATCCTGATAATGTTGTAAGGGTAAGGGATATTGAAGGTATGCCTGTTGACCAAGTTATGATAGGAAGTTGCACAAACTCATCGTACAAAGATGGGAAAACGGTTGCAGAAATTGTTAAAGGCCGTACGGCAAATCCGAATGTCAGCTTTGGCTATGCACCAGGTTCCAAACAGGTTCTAAGGATGATGGCTGATGAAGGCGAACTATCACATATAGTTGCAAGCGGTGCGAGAGTACTTGAATCTGCCTGCGGATTTTGTATAGGTGCTGGTCAGGCTCCGAGAAGCAATGCGATTTCAGTCAGAACAAACAATAGAAACTTCTATGGAAGAAGCGGAACTGTTACGGCGAAAATTTATCTTGTAAGCCCTGAAACAGCGGCTGCCTGTGCTTTAACGGGTGTTATGACAGATCCGAGAGATCTCGAAACAAAGTTCGGAATTGAGTATCCGAAGGTTGAAATACCTGAACACTTCACGCTGGATGATTCAGGATTACTGGCTCCTGCAATAGGAAGTGACGCAGAAAAAGTTGAGCTTTACAAAGGTCCGAATATAGTGGATCCTCCCAGTGGAGAGCCTATGCCTGCGGATCTGTCAGGTGAGGTTATAGGTAAATTTGGAGATAAGATCACAACAGATGATATTATGCCGGCTGGAGATCTGCTGAAATACAGATCTAATGTTCCGAAATATTCGGAATTTGTATTTGTCAAAAGGGATCCAACATTTGCGACAAGATGTTTAGATAATAAAAAGAAAGGTATATACAATATTATAGTTGGTGGCGACAATTACGGACAGGGATCTTCACGTGAGCATGCTGCGCTTTGTCCTATGTATCTGAATGTCAAATCGGTTATTGCAAAAGCCATTGAAAGAATTCACAAGGCCAACCTGGTTAATTTCGGCATAGTCCCTTTGCTATTTAAAAACCCAGAAGATTATGACAAAATAGATCAAGGCGACAAGATAACAATACCCGACATAAGAAAAGCGTTGATAGATGGAACAAATGTTACTTTAAAAGATGAAACCAAATCTTTGGAAATTGAACTTGTATATAATTTAACAGACAGGGAAATTAAGACAATACTTGCAGGCGGCAAAATGAAGCTTGCAAAGGAATTTCAAGGAAAGAGCTTTAGTGAGATAATTTTCGATAAGTAAATATAAAACTGCACTACTAAAGTTGTTAATCGGGGTTCTTGAGCCTTTATCCGGCCTGAGAACCCTTTAAATATAAAATGTTAGATGATGAATACTAAATTAAAGAGCAAAGGGGATTGCATCTTGTGCTCAGGATTCAAATAGTAAAAACCGGAAAAAAATACGACGAATGTTATATAAAATAGAAAAAAGTAAAAAGATCTTTGCAATTTATTTAAAATGGACTATAATAAAAAGTGAATGGTGAATTTGTATAGATTGTTCGTAAGTCTAAAAGGCTTTATGAGCATCTTTATATAACCATTCCTTAAATTTTTGAGTTTATTCTCCCTGGAATATTCGTGATGTGCTTTTTTCCTTAGAGCCAACACCTAACAACGGGGGACTGGCTCAAGAGGCAAATATTAAGCTTTCTTTTTGAGAGCTTTTATTTGTTTCTTCGAAGTCCCCACTTATCGTTGATAGGTTCTAGGAAGAATTCAACACACGGTATTCCGGGGATTATATAAATTTAGGTAGGCTAATAATTTTTTATTTATATTATATAATGTATCAGGACTCATAAGGTCTTATGGTATGGCATATGGTGGATTATGGTTTCAAAGCAACTGTTAAGGGAATATGCTTTAAGGAGCAGGAATAGACTAAGTAGATCTTATATCAAATCTAAGAGTAGCATAGTTTCCTCAAAGTTACCACCCATTTTGAAAAATAAAAGATATATTTTGTCATATAATCCATATAATAGTGAAATTATGCCATCTCTAAATATTGGTAGAAGCAAAATTTTATTTCCCAAGGTTATCGGTAAAAATACAATGATAGCTTGCTTACCAGTGCGAGGTGTTATGGTTAAGGGCTATAAAAAAATAAAAGAACCTAAATTTAATATGTGCAGAAAAATTAATAAAAATAGGATTGATGCAGTAATTGTACCGGGTTTACTATTTAGTCCAAAAGGATATAGGATAGGCTATGGAAAAGGGTTCTATGATAGATTTATGCATAAAATGCATTTTTTAAAGGTAGGCATAACCTATGATTTTTTGATAACAGATAAGATAAAAAATGACACATTTGATGTACCTGTCGATATAGTGATAACTAACAAGAAAACAATATTTTGTAAATTAAGGAGATAGATTATGAGTGTAACAATGGCAATATTATTAATTATATTTGCAGCGGCAATAGGGGCGATAGTTGGGGCTTTTGTACTGTATAATGTTTCTATTAAAAAGAAGGAATATGCAAAGCAAAAATCAGAAGACATAATTAGAAATGCAAACCAAGAGAAAGACAATATTATAAAGAACGCAGAATTGGCAGCTAAAGAACTTATGATAAAAGCAAGAAATGATATAGATCGCGAATATAAAGAAAAAAAGCAAGAAAACCAAAAATGGGAGAAGCGTCTTCAATCAAAAGAGATTGCTTTGGACAAAAAACAGGGTTATATAGATAATAGGTTAGAGCAAATCACGAAAAAACAGGAAAGCTTAGCGCATAAGGAAAAAGATCTGGAAAATAGAATGCAGTCGCTGGATAAAATAATCGCACAAGAGCAAAAGCAGTTAGAAAAAATAAGCGGATTGTCTAAAGATGAAGCTAAAAATGTGCTTATAAAAAACGTGGAAGAAGAAGCTAAAAAAGAGGCGGCAAATAGATTAAAGAATGCAGAAGATGAATTAAAGAAAGAGTCCAAAAAATTATCACAAGAGATATTAAGCACATCTATGGAGAAAATAGCAAGCAGTTATGTTGCCGAGAGAACAGTTTCAACTGTGGTTCTGCCAAATGATGAGATGAAGGGGCGCATAATAGGAAGGGAAGGAAGAAATATACGCTCTTTTGAGAAGGAAACAGGAACGGATTTAATTATAGATGATACGCCAGAAGTTGTTGTTATATCGAGCTTTAATCCCCTAAGAAGGGAAATTGCAAAGATAGTGTTGGAGAAATTGGTGAAAGACGGAAGAATACACCCTGCAAGGATAGAAGAAACTGTGAAAAAGGTGAAAGAGGATCTGCAGCAGGAAGCTATGGAAGAGGCAAAACAGGTTGTGTTTGACTTAGATATAGGCAATATACATCCGGAACTTGTTAAATATTTAGGCTTATTAAAGTACAGGACAAGCTATACTCAAAATGCCCTTTCGCACTCTATAGAGGTTGCATATTTAGCCGGGGCTATGGCTGGAGAACTCGGATTGAATATTAAACTTGCAAAGCGGGGCGGATTACTGCACGATATAGGGAAAGCTGTAGATCAGGAAATGGAGGGGTCACATACAAAAATAGGTGCTGATCTAGCTAAAAAATATGGAGAAGATAAATATATAATAAATGCAATAATGTCGCATCATGGAGAGGTTCCCCCAATTTGTATAGAGAGTGTGCTTGTATCTATTGCAGATACGCTAAGTGCTGCAAGACCAGGAGCAAGAAGAGAGAAGCTTGAAAATTATATACAGAGATTGGAAGAACTTGAGCAGATAGCAAAAACTCAGGATAGTGTTAAGAACGCATATGCAATACAGGCCGGAAGAGAATTAAGGGTTATCGTAGAAAGTGGTCTTGTAGATGATGCGCAGAGCATTATGTTGGCGAGAGATATAGCTAAAAGTATTGAAAACAAGGTATCATATACAGGGCAGGTTAAGGTTGTTGTAATAAGAGAGAGTAGGGCTGTAGAGTATGCAAACTAATATTCTACGCGTACTATTCATAGGAGATATTGTAGGCAAGCCGGGCAGGGATGCATTAAAAAATAAAATAGATGCAATAAAAAAACTTTCCGGTATTAAAGCGGTTTGTATGCGGATTAAAAGTCCGGCGATGGCAAGTTCGGCAACAACCGGAACCGGAATTACTTTAAATGGAATTAACATTGAAGATGAAAATTCAATTACCAACTTAAAAAGTTTACTGAAACAAGGAAATTATTTTGAAACGAAAATGAGAAATCCGGCAGTTATAGGCAGTAAACTCGCCGAAAAATTAAAGGTGAAAATAAATTCAAAATTTGAAAGTACAAAATGTTCATTCGGTGAATGGATATCATCAGTATCAAGTCCTAATCCCATTAATACTGCCGGAGCTTTTAATTGTTTCATAAACTCAACCACGATTGGTATCGAACCGCCCTCGCGTGTAAAAACAGTCTTTTTACCGAATGCTTTTGTTGTAGCAGCAGCTGCTGCTTTTATCGCTTTTCCTTCCAATGGAACAACCACAGGCAGACCGCCGTGCATATTTGTAACTTTAATTTTTACACTTTTAGGAGCTAATGATTTAACATATTTAGCAAATTCACGTTCAACTTTTTGCGGTGTTTGATTTGGAACCAAACGCATACTGATTTTTGCGGTAGCTTTTGAAGGTAAAACAGTTTTCGCACCTTCTTCTGTAAAGCCTCCGTATATTCCGTTACAATCTAACGTTGGGCGTGCCCATAATCTTTCGAGAGTTGAGTAACCTTTTTCACCTTGAAGCTCTTTAACTTTATATTCCTTAGCAAATTTAGTATCCGAAAATTTTAAGTCCTTAAAATTTTTTTTTTCTTTTTTGCTCAATTTCTGTACATCTTTGTAAAAATTGGGAACTGTAACCTTCCCGTTTTTATCGTGAAGTTTGCTAATCAATTTAGCAAGTTCATTAATAGGATTTGCAATGCCACCACCAAAACTTCCTGAATGCAAATCTCTATTTGGCCCGGTAAGTTCAATTTCAAAATAGCTTAAACCTCTTAAACCATAATTAATAGTCGGTATATCAGGTCCGTATAAACTTGTATCTGAAATTAATACAGCATCGCAGGCTAACAATTTCTTATTTTCTTTTAAAAATTTTCTGCTGTGATTGCACTAATACACCACAGAAGGAAAATAACTATGAAAAAAACCGTAGCACTCACACTGACTGCCGCTTCATTAATGGCATCATCATTGGTTCAAGATGCAAAAAACGCAGGACTTGCTCCTATTCCGAGTTCACAAACAGAACT
>CAJXLZ010000016.1 GCA_913056505.1 uncultured Desulfurellaceae bacterium | reverse complement strand
CTATTACAAGGGGAAGATCAAGGTGAATGTGGCTGGGGAATGGGAGAAGGGCTTCAAGCAACCGCTGGGAGTCATTACCAACCTGGAACCGGAGGGATTAAAGGCCTACCGGGATCGGATGTATGGAAACAAGGGGGCGGTGAAGGAAGTAGCTTTCATTCTGGATCAGGAGGCAAGAAGCGGAAATGGAAACTCTGCTCTGGGCTATTTGTTTTTCTGAAACAGAAGATCAGGTTAGAGCGGGGGGTGGTCCGTCAACTGATCAGCGAGGTGCTGGAGTTCTTCGGGAGGCTTGTCTGGGGTAATGTCCGATCTTATGCCTGAAGGTCAGCTTGTTAAGGTTGCGGATGGATGAACATAATAGTAAAAGGGATAGAAGAAGTCTATAGGAAGGATCCGGCCTGATGTCTGAACCAGTCTTCATCGACACTTGGGGTTGGCTAGCGCTAGGCCATCGCCGGGAGCCCCTGCATCAGGAGGTCAAAGCATTTTATAGGGCTTTGCAGGAAGAAGGTGCGCTCTGCTACACCACCGACTACGTATAAATCGGAATGGTTTCCAAAAGGTCCCGTGGGCTTAAAGAGCAGTGAAACGAGAAAATTTGTTTGATCAGTTAGATTGGTTGGATTGGTTTAATTGGTTGGTGATAAGATACGAATAGGGGGGTTAAGATGTCTGCCTTAAAGAAACTTATTGACCAGTTGCCTCCTGACCTTCAACGAGAGGTTCAGGATTTTGCTCAGTTCTTGTTGGAAAAAAGGAGGAAAAAAGCGGGATATAGGTTACGCCAAGATTGGGCCGGAGCCCTGAGCAAATACAGGAATCAGTATACCTCCCTTGAGTTGCAGAAGAAAGCATTGGAGTGGCGAGGCGATTGAGGTGTATCTGGTTGATACAAATGTGTGGTTAGAAAGGTTACTTGACCAGGAGAGATCCGAGGAAGTTGCGCATTTTCTGAGCAGTATATCCTCGGATCATCTTTTTATAACAGACTTTGCCTTCCACTCGATCTCCATAATACTTAGCAGGTTTGGTGAAGTGAATGCCTTGAGAAGCTTTGTCAGGGATGCCTTTATTGAAGGGGCTGTTGGTCTTATTCGTCTCTTGCCAGAAGATACAGAGTTTATCGTTCAGGCCATGGGAAAATTCAAGTTGGATTATGACGATGCTTACCAATATATTGCAGCGGAAAAGTATGACTTGGTTATTGTGAGTTTTGATACCGATTTTGATCGGACGATACGAGGTCGAAAAAGTCCAAAGGAGGTATTGGATATCTAACCATGTGCTTGAGGTTTGCCAATTAGAACGCACTATTTTCTTGAAAAAGGGATAGAAAATTATATAATGGACTGTTTTAATAGATCTAAGAATATTTGGTAAGGAGGGTGAAACGAAGAAAATATTTTTTATATTCACGCTTGCTATGTTGCTATTTGTTCCGAAATCGTTTAGTTTAGACAGCATTGGGGTTATGAGCGGGTATTTATTTGCTCCCCTAAAGGATAAACAAGATTATAAAGTAGTTCCCTTTTGTGTATCTTTAAATTTTAATTACCGGTCATTATTTAAAAACGCAGAGAAAATCAAAGGAGATGTTATATTTTCCTTAGAGCCGTTTATAAATACTGTTTATTCTCCTGATGCAAATATAGAAGCTGGAATGAATCTTCTTGTGCGTTATGTTTTTCCTTCAAAGAGTAAGCTTAGATTTTATATAAAAGGCGGATTTGGCGCAGTGTATATGACCCAGCATACAAAGGAGCAGTCTACGCAGTACAATTTTCTTTCTCAAGTAGGTCCGGGGGTAAGCTATTTTTTAAATAAACATACATCAATAGATTTTGAATACAGATTTCGCCATCTTTCAAACGCCGATATTAAAGAACCCAATGCAGGAATTAATGCCAACGTTTTTTTATGCGGGATAACACACTATTTTTAGAAGCTTTGTTTTTAGGCCTTTTGAGTCTGGAGCCATTAATTGATATGTAGTATAAATTAGGCGCCAAGATTTGAGGGTGTTGCCGCAAGTGTGAAAAAGTTGCTCTCTATTCCCTGTCTATTTAGAACTTTGGCGCATTCATTAATTGTTGAGCCTGTCGTAAAAACATCATCAACTATTACGACCTTTTTAACATTTTCAATTTTATGTGCCCTAAATGCACCTGTTAGATTTTTAATGCGTTGATTCATATTTAAATCAACCTGAGCTTTTGTATGTTCTATCTTAAAAAGCATATCATATCTAATTCTTATGCCTGTTATTTTGGAGAGTGTTTTAGCTATTATCACCGCCTGGTTGTATCCCCTTTTTCTAATATCGTCCCTATGCATAGGGACAAATATCAAATAGTCTGCATTGTTAAATATGTCAAGTGATTTTATATGATCTTTGAATTGAAACAGTATTTTAACAACTTCGGGCCTGTTTTGGAATTTTATCATATAAATCAAATGTTTTATATATTGATTATCGTAATTCCATAAAGAATAGCCTTTTTTATAGGCATGATTGCTCAGACATAAGGGGCAGATTATATTATCTTCCATTACAGGTTTTGAGCATACACTACACCTGTGTCCGTTATAAGGAAGAAAATATTTTAGGCAATTTTCACATATAAAACTTTTGCTTTTCTTGTTGCAGAAGATACATCGCTCTGGAAATATGAGGTTAATAAAATCAGAGGCCAGATTCCACAATTTTTCTACATTCAATGCAGTATTTTGCCGTGGGTTTAGCCTTCATTCTTTCCAATTCAATTTCCTTTCCACATCTTGCGCATTTGCCATATGAACCGTTTTCTATTCTGTACAGCGATTCTTCCACTTCTTGCAGGCGTTTTCTGTCTTTTTCCAAAAGATCATATATAATGTCTTTTGTGTATATAGCATCGGAGTAATCGCCTACATCTCCGCGTTCTTGAATATTTACCTTCTTTGAATTCTCCTCTATTCTTGATCTAATCTCCTTTTTCAGAAATAGCAGTCTTTCTTTTAACTCTTTGAGCGTTGCATTGTCCATACGAACCTCCAGAGGTTACAAATTGCATAGACAATAAACTTAAAATTAGTTAATTTGTCAAGTTTTTTATTTTATGTATGATGAGCCGTTTAGTATACAAAATGCCCGATATAGTGATTCTGTTAACAACAACCGCGCAGTAAAATGTGAGAAGGTCATTTTAGACAGGCTTAATAGATAGTATTGTTTTTTTAGATTATCAGATAAGCCGTAGGCGCTGCCCACAACAAATACTACATTTTGGGACGTGATAATTTCTAAAAGCCATTTTGAAAATCTATCGGATGTAAACTCCTTGCCTTTACTATCCAAAAGCACGATAAAATCATTAGGGTTGATAATTTTGCGTATGAGAACTTCTTCTTTTTTTAAGATATCATTTGTATTTTTTCCACCTAAAGATTTAATGTAATCAATAGTAATAGGTGTATACTTTTTTATCCTCGCAATGTAATTATCTATCTCGTTTGAATATTCACCCCTTTTTTTGTCTACAAAGATAATCTTAATCATCAAGAATTTTTTTGGTGTTTTTCCAGAGATCTTCTAAGTTATATTCTTTTCGTTTTTGAGAACTAAACAGATGTATGATAGTGTCAAAACAATCTATTAGTGTCCAGTTGCTATCATTGGATGTTTCTATGTGGTGTATATTGATATTAGATTTTTTCAATTCATTCACGATGGCATCAGACTGCTTTGAAGAATCTACGGTGGCAATTACAAAGTAATCAAATATAGCGGATTTTGTGCGCATATCTATGGAAACAATGTCTTTTGCTTTTTTATCCTTTAGTATATCTAAAATCTTATCCATTTTTATACAGGCCCTTTGCTTTTATAAAATTAATTACACTATTTGGCGTCAAATACATTATATTTTTCCCTTCTCTAATACGTTTTCTAATATTGCTTGATGATACATCAAAAGCCGGAAGTTTGTCGATATAAGCCGTATTCTTATATGCAGGATAAATTTTTGTCTCGTCTGCATTTTTGAATTCTATCATATTTTTGTATTTGATAAAGATATTGCTTAAATCATATTCGGGTCTTTTCATTATAATAAATGTCATATATTTTAAGAGCTGCTTATATTCTTTCCATGTATCGATTGATAGAAATGCATCTGTGCCCACAATATAAAATAGTTCATCTTTATTGTAGATTTTACTTAGTTTATTAAATGTGTCTATGGTGTAATTTACATTTTTGGTATCTATCTCAATTCTTGAAACATCAAAGAAACTTATCTCATCTGCGGCAAGTTTTACCATCTCATATCTATATTCAGCATCTACAATATCTTTGTTTTTGTGTGGCGGTATGCCCGTGGGTATAAAGATTATCTTGTCTAACATAAAGGTCTCATATACATCTACACAACTGCGTAGATGTCCTATATGAATGGGGTTAAATGTTCCGCCAAAAAAACCTATTCTCATTCTCTTATCTGGCCACTGCCCCTTATTTTATATTTATAGGTTGTAAGTTCCCTTAAACCCACAGGCCCTCTTGCATGTAGTTTATTTGTGCTTATTCCTATTTCCGCGCCCATGCCAAAAATAGCGCCATCTGTAAAGCGTGTCGATGCATTAACATAAACGCAGGCTGCATCCACCCTATTTAAAAATTCCTCGGCATTGGAATAATTTTCCGTAACTATGGCTTCTGAATGGGACGAGCCGTGTGTGTTTATATGATCAATTGCCTCTTCCAAGCTATCCACAATCTTTATTGACAGAACTAAATCTAAATATTCTATATCCCAATCCTCTTCTTTTGCATCAGCTATGTTACTTAGAATCGTCTTTGTCTTTTTGCATCCCCTCAATTCAACGCCTGCATCTGTTAATTTTTTCGCCATATTGGGTAAGAATTCTTTAGCAATATTTTTATGCACGAGTAGCGTCTCCATAGCATTGCATACACCGGGTCTTTGAACCTTGGCGTTATATACAATATCGGTTGCTTTTGAGATATCAGCATATTCATCAACATATGTATGGCATAAGCCTTTGTCATGCTTTACGACGCTAACAAGAGCATTTTCGGTTACAAATTTAATGAGTGCCTCTCCCCCACGCGGCACTATCAAGTCTAAGTATTTATCCATTTTAATGAGATATTCTACACCCTTTCTGTCGGTATTTTCTATGAGATTAACACAACCCTCAGGCAGCTTGCTCATCTTAAGGGCTTCTTGAATTAGTCCGCTTAATAGTTTGTTTGTGTTTATAGATTCTTTTCCGCCGCGTAAAACAGAACAATTTGAAGATTTTAGACATAAGGCGGCCGCATCTATGGTTACATTGGGTCTGGATTCGTAAATAATGCCTATAACACCGATAGGCACTCTGACCTTCTCTATGTTCAGGCCGTTTTCAAGTTTATATCCATCAATAACTTCTCCAATCGGATCTTTTAATTTGACGATTGTATCCAAAGATGCTATTATGCCATCTATTCTTTTGTCATTAAGCATAAGTCTGTCTATCAATGCAGTATTTAAATTATTTTTTCTTGCGTACTCTATATCGATGCTGTTGACTTTTTTTATATCTTTTCTATTTTTGTCAACTAAATCTTTCAGATATAATAGAGCCGCATTTTTTTTATTTTCCTGAGTATTTGCCAAAACAAATGATGCATCTTTTGCTTTTCTACACATATCTTCTACTGTTTTTTTAAGCACTGTTTTCCTCCAATATCGCTATATTGTCTATGTGAACAACATCGTTTGAATATTTATAGCCCAGTATTTTGATTATTTCTAAGGAGTGATGTGATTTTATTTTATCTATTTCCGTGGAGTCGTAGTTTGTTATGCATTTTGCTACAACATCTCCTTTTGAGGATTCTATATTAACTATGTCTCCACGTTCAAATGTACCATAAACCTTAATGATGCCGCTTGGCAGCAGGCTGTTATTGTTCAAAATGCTTTTTATTGCGCCATCATCCGCCACTATCACCCCGTTTGAATCGCAATTTAAGATCCATGATTCCTTAAATTTTTTCGGTTTTTCGAATGGAACAAAACAGGTTTTAGGAAAATTTTCATCATTGAACAGATGCACTATTGCATTATCACGCATTCCATTTGCGATAACAGCAAGTTTACCCATCTCACACACCTTATAAGCGGATTCAATCTTGCTTTTTATGCCTCCGCTTCCAGATGCATTTTTCCCTTCAAGCTTGTATAATTTTTTAAAATCCTTTTGGTGCACATACTCTATTAAATTTGCATCTTCACTATATTTTGGGTTTTTATCAAATACACCGTCAACATCAGTCAATATAATTAATGCATCGCCCTGAATTAGGTTCAACATATGTGCGGATAGATTATCATTATCTCCAAAACGCAGTTCTTTTATAACGACTGTGTCATTTTCGTTAACAATGGGCACGACAGACCAATTGAGAAGCGTTGTGAGCGCATTTCTCGCATTGATAAAGCGTCTCCTATTCAAGATATCATCTATGGTGATAAGTGCTTGTGATATCTTTATGCCGTATCTATCAAATGCATTCTTATAAATATTCATAAGTAGAGGCTGACCAACAGATGCAAGCGCTTGTTTATGCACGATATTATCCGGTTTTTGCCTGATATTCATAAAAGCCATTCCGCTTGATACTGCGCCACTTGATACAAGCACAACACCAATATTATGTTCCCTTAAATAGGCAATAGATTGTGCTATGTTGTCTATTCTCTCTGAATCAACGCCAGAGGCGTTGGATACAACTGCACTACCTACTTTTATTATAACCCTTTTGGCACTATTTAATCTTTTTCTAAATTCAGGCTTATCCAATCTATTATCTCATCAAGATTTTTCTTTTTTAAAGCACTTATGAAAAATAAATTCTCATTGGGAAAGAATTTTGAATATTTCTCCCTATCCACATTTTCCAAAAGATCTATTTTATTTAAAACTATAGCTCTTTTTTTTCTCAATAAACTACTATTATATCTTTCCAACTCCGATGTTAGCTTTTTGAATTCATCTTCAACATTGTGTGTAATATCTATTACAAAAATCAATATATTGGTTCTTTCTATATGCCGCAAAAAACGCAAGCCCAAACCCTTTCCTAAATGGGCTTCTTCTATGATACCTGGAATGTCAGCAACTATAAACTCTTTATCGTAATGTCCATAAACATATCCAAGATGCGGCTGCAGTGTTGTAAATGGATAATTGGCAACTTCAGGTTTAGCATCCGATATGGCACGGATAAAAGAAGATTTGCCTGCATTTGGAAATCCAACCAAACCTGCATCTGCAAGTAGTTTTAACTCTAATTTGAGTTCTATCTCTGATGTTTTTACCCCATCTTCGGCAAAACGTGGTGTTCTATTTGTGGGTGTAGCAAAAGATGCATTTCCTCTGCCGCCCCTGCCGCCTGTTGCAGCTATATACATTTGATTGTCTTTAGCAAGATCTGCCAAGATGTTGTTATTGCTGTCTTTTATAATGGTCCCTATAGGAACCATTATAACCTCATCTTTTCCATTTCTACCTGTTTTATTCTTTGAACCTCCAGGTTTACCATCAGAAGCATAAAATTTATGCTTAAATCTGAATTTTCTGAAAGTGCTTTCGTTCCTCGAAGCTTTAATGATAACACTACCACCATTGCCACCGTTTCCACCATCGGGTCCACCTTTGGGAACATACTTTTCCCTTCTGAAGCTGACCATTCCCTTTCCGCCATTACCCGATTTTACATATATGGTTGTGTAATCTAAAAACATTACTTATAAACGCTGACTACCTTTCTCCCCAGTTTATTCTCAAATTTCACTTTTCCGTTTATCAGGGCAAAAAGTGTATCATCTCTGCCTTTGCCAGTATTTTTGCCCGGGTGCCATTTTGTTCCACGCTGACGCACCAATATTTCCCCTGCATTGACAAACTGGCCATCGCCTCTTTTTACTCCAAGCCTTTTACCTTCGCTGTCTCTTCCATTTTTACTGCTTCCTAAACCTTTTTTATGTGCCATACTACTAATCCCTCAATTAAGCAATTATTTTGTTAATTTTAACTTCACTAAACTGTTGCCTATGACCCTGTTTTTTTGTGTACCCTTTTCTTTTTTTAAATTTAAAGACTATGATCTTTTTAGCCTTGCCGTTGTTTATAACAGTAGCCTGCACCCTTGCATTTTCCACATAAGGTTTGCCTACCTTACCATCTACCATTAACACTTTATCGAACTCGATATCTTGAGATTTTTGGGCAGGTAATTTTTCAACCCTTATAGTATCGCCTTCTTTCACGATAAATTGTTTTCCACCTGTTTCTATAACTGCAAACATAAGCTCCTCCATAAAGATATATGCGCCTTGGGTTTTTACTAAATTAGCCCGTATTTGTCAATACAATAATCAATAAGATCAATGATTTAACTTGCATTTTATATACTCTTATATTATTTTGGCAAGATGTATGGTTTTATATTAAATGGGATAGTATGGGTGCGTTAATTCTTTGTTATCACCATATTAATTACGGCGAGAGAATAGACCCTGAGATTTTTGAGGAAAATCTAATAACATTAAAGGAACATAACTTTTCGCCCGTAAAACTTATTGACATCAGCGAGCATATTGTTAACGGCAAAGAATTACCTAAAAGAAGCGTTCACATAACATTTGATGATGGTTATGCGGATAATTTTATATACGCTTATCCTCTGCTTAAAAGATATGGTTTTTTTGCAACAGAATTTATTATTGCAAATAGAATTGTATCTGGTAAAAAGCGCGCCAACTACGATGAACTAAAATCTATGAATCTTACACACACAATTGAACAGATGCTGAAGGATTCCCAATATTTAAGCTGGGAGGAGATTAGAGAGATGTCCCAATCAGGCATATTTGAAATTGGCTCTCACTCCTTAAATCATAACGCCTGTTTTTCATCTGATAAAATTAGGAAGTTTAACAACGGCAATGCTGGTGAGTGGTTTTATGCCTATACTCAGGATAAAAGATTGGGCATTCCTGTGTATGAAAAAAGATGGGAATGTGCTGCGGATTGTCTACGCGATGATTTAAAATTGAGGGACTATCTTTCAGACTATGTTAAAAGGCAAGGCGGCGTTTTCTTTTTCAGGCATTCAAATTACAAAAGAATACTATTCAAAAAATATAGGGAATATGTTAAAAAGTATAGATTGGATATGTATTTTGAAGAGAGGTATAAAAGAATTTTAAAGATAAAGCATGAAATAGCGGATTCAAAGCGATTTATAGAAGATAAAATTAAAGAAAATGTAAATTTTTTCTGCTATCCATGGGGTGATTATGATGAGTTGTCAAAGAGTGAAGTTCAAAAGGCTGGATATCTTGGGGCGTTAACCTTAGATGTGGGTTTAAATAATAGAAGGACTGATCCGTATTTAATGAAACGGGTAGAGGTCAGGGGCAAGAAAAACTGGTTAAAAAATAAACTAAAAATATATGGAAATGAAATGCTGAGCTCTATATACTCAAAAATATACCATAAGATATAACTATGAGTTGGTTTAATTTTTTACGAGTGTCATTAATAGGCGCGGGTATCCTATTTTTATCCATTATGTTTCCCTTTTGGAAGCCTATTGTGTGGGGTATAACTATAGCTATCATATCTTCGCCGTTAAATAATCTTTTGCTTAAATATATAAAGAGTAAACACCTATCGTCATTTTTAACAACACTGTTGGTTATTGTTGTTGTCGCAATACCAATAACGCTTGCTGTTCTTATAATGATTAATGAAATTGAAAAATTCATAGATAATATTGATGCTATAAAGCAGGCTTTCGAATCTGTTGTTCTCAAGGTGCAAAGCATATATCATTTGAAGGTTTTTGCGCCATGGATAAATAAAATTGATAACTTTTTATTCTCTGCTCTGCAGCAGATTGGTGTTTTTACAACAAACCATCTTGGAGCAGTATTTTCTCAAGTTTATACCCTGGTTGCAGAATTTATTTTCTCGTTTATCACCGCTTTTTATTTTATTAAAGATGGTAACCGATTTTTATCATACATGTCTGAACTAAGCGGCGATAAGAATAATTTTGACAAAGTTATATTATCTATCAAACAAGTTGTAAAAGCCACTATTTTAGGCGGGGTGCTAACTGCTTTAATTCAAGGATGCGTCGGTGCTTTAGGCTTTTTAGCTGTGGGTTTGAACACGTTTTTTATGTGGATGTTTTTAATAGCGCTGTTTTCCTTTGTTCCGATGATAGGTACGGCAATTGTATGGGTTCCTGTTGCAATATATTTTTTCATCATAGGTAAGTACTTAAGCGGTCTATTTATAATTATATGGGGTGTCGTTGCCATAGGGCTTATTGATAACTATGTAAGACCTCTAATAATCAGTTCACAAATCAGCATGCATCCTATGTTTCTATTTTTTGGCATATTGGGCGCAGTGTTTGTTTTCGGGCCTATCGGTATACTGCTTGGACCTATTATTTTATCTATAGCAGATGTGCTTGCAAGATCATACATAGAAAGCAAAAAATCAAAAACTTAACCTCAAAATAAAATTCTTGTTCAATTATTGCGTGATCTTCAAGAATATGGTATTTTACAAGATAAGAGGGAGTAAGCCAAAAAGAGGAGTTGTTTATGAAAAAATATAAAGTAACAGAAAAATGTATCAGTTGCCATGCTTGCGTTGAAGTAGCTGGCAAGAATTTTAAAATGGGCAAAGAAAAGGCTTATGTGTATAAACAGCCCGAAGATGAGGCAGAAGAAAAACAATGTCAGGATGCATTAAGTGCCTGCCCCGTCGGTGCTATTGAAAGTGAAGAAAAGAACATCAATGCAAAAATAAAGGAGCCTATATTAGCAAAACATAAGGTAAAAGAAACACTCGATAAATATCCGCAGCTTAAAGATGTTCTCTTAGATTTTTCCGGTAAGTTTAAAAAATTGCTTAATCCGGTAATGTATAATACATTGGCAAAGTTTGCAACTTTTAACGACGCAGCAAAAGTAAGCGGTGTATCTGTTTGCGAAATTCTGCATGTTCTTAATAAAGCCATCGGAACAGATGAATTATTATATAAAATTGCACCGGAATGCATAAATGAAAAGGATTCTCAAGTCAATTTATTAGAACTTAACGATGATATTACATGGAAAGAAAGTACGGAAAGGTATATTTATAATCATGACAGCATGCCTGA
>CAJXLZ010000015.1 GCA_913056505.1 uncultured Desulfurellaceae bacterium | reverse complement strand
TTATTGTAGCGGGTGAGTTTTTGTTTACTTTTTGCTCACTCAAAAAGTAAAGGGAGGGGTATTTTGTTCATTTGACATCTAACATTAATCTACTGTATATAGTCTACAAATCCGTTGAATTATCATAAATTTATTTGTATAATGCGTTGTTTGGATAGGTTGAATGCTAAGGAGGCACTTTTATGAAAAACATTATTTCTGGCAGAATCAAGAAATTGTCAGATACGCTAAAGAAAAAAGGCATAGATATAGCTCTAATTATGCAAAATGCAGATATGTTCTACTATTCCAATACAATACCGTCTGGCTTGCTTGCTATTTCAAACGATAATAGGTCAATTTTTATGATACGCAGAGGCTACAAAAGAGCCGAAAATGAGTCCCCAATTGAAAAAGACAATCTGATACCGGTTAAAGGCTTAAGCGAATCAACCAATATTTTAAATGAGCGCAACATTAAATTTAACACTATAGGTATAGAAAAGGATGTACTATCCGTAGATATATTCGAAAGATTACAGAAAATTTTTAAAAATTCAAAATTTGTTGATATATCGGGCGACATAAGGTGGCAAAGAAGTAGAAAAGATAGCTATGAGATTAGTTTAATGAAAAAAGCCGCAGAAATGCTTGATGAAACTATGAATGATGCAAAAAAAATACTAAAGAGTGGTATGAAAGAGATCGAAGCCAGCGCAGAGTTGGAATATAGGACAAGAAAAAGGGGTCATCAGGGCTTATGCAGAATGAGGGGATTTAACGGAGAGGTATTTATGGGGCATGTTCATTCCGGCGCCAGAAGCGCTTATCCATCAGCGCCACTTAAACCCACAGCGGGGTTAGGACCATACACCAGCTATCCTGAGGGCGCATCGTTTGAAAAAATAGAGGCAAATACACCAATTACAGTAGATTTCTTAGGCAATTATGCAGGTTATATGTCGGACGAGACAAGAATATTTGCAATAGGTCACTTGGAACAAGAGTACGTGAACGCATATAATTTCTGCAGAGAAGTGCTTGAGTGGATGGAGGATTATGCAAAGCCCGGCGTTATTGCAGAGGAAATTTACTACAAATCGCTGGAAATGGCCGAAAAAGCAGGATATAAAGATAATTTTATGGGCATACAATCAAATCAGGTGCCATTTGTAGGACATGGCATTGGGATTGAACTTGATGAGTTCCCATTCATAGCCAAAAATCAGGACTATCCATTGGATGAAGGTATGACTTATGCCTTTGAACCTAAAATAGCGTTTGAAAATAGGGGAGCCGTCGGCATAGAAAACACCTACATTGTAACCAAAAACGGCGTTGAGCCTTTTAATAAATATTCTCGTGAGATTACCTATCTATGATATACGATTTCACATTTCAAAAGGTAAAAAAGAGACAGGAGTATGAAATAATTTCAAGAAAAATACTTGGCGTTGATGAAAAAGCTCCAAACTGGATAATAAAAGATAGATATATCAAGCTTTCCAAAAAATACCATCCGGATGTTAGCAGAATGAAAAATGCAGAAAATGTATTTAAAGATATTAATACTGCATATAATATACTTACAAAGGATGACTTTGATATAGAAGGTGTAGAATTTCTAACTATCAAAGAAAATGAACTTGAAACGGTGGTAACAGAATATATAAAAAACAACGAAAAACATAAGTCGAAATCCGATTCTGAATATTATGTTTGGTGGCAAGATAAATTTTTTTAAAATGTTGAAACAAATTTGTTATTTTAAAATGGAGGTTATATTTTATGATGGTAAGGGTTGCTATTCCTGTTGATCGGGGTATCTTAAGTGCCCATTTTGGCCATGCAAGTGAGTTTATGTTTTTCGATATTGAAGATAAAAAAATAGTTGCTACAGAAACAACACCTACACCTGAACATATTGAAGGGTCATTCCCCGAATGGATAAAATCCCAAAATGCAGATGTATTGATAGTGTCAGGTATAGGCCCAAAAGCCGTGGATATATTGAATGCAGCAAACATAGAGGTAATAACAAATGTTGTGCCGGAATCGCCAAGAAAGATAGTTGAAGATTTTATTAACAACAAACTCAACAAAACATATGAAGATGTTTGTGAGCACCACCATAATAACTAATTTTTAAGGAGACTTTATGAATATAAGTATTACGGCAAAGAATACAGAGCTTACAGATGCATTAAGAAACTTTGCAGAAAAAAAGTTGGGCAGGCTAAATAAATTAAGCACAAGAATTATCGGCATAGATGTTGTTTTAAGCGTTGAGGGTTATAGGCAGATAGCAGATGTTAAAATAAATGTGGCAGGAAAAATTATAAAGGCAAAAGAGATGTCAAATGATATGTACTCATCCATAGATTTGGTATATGACTCAGCGGAAAAACAACTTAAAAAATTTAAAGAAAAATTACAGGAGAAGGGCAAAAATTCAAAAGGAAATGAAGTTACAGAAGCACCATCCGATAATGAAACTCTAATTGTGCGTGAGGAGTTCATACCCAAGCCTCTAACAATAGAAGAGGCTATTATGAAGCTTGATGATAAAAATAACCAATTTGTTGTATTTAATAACGCCGAAAATGGAAAGGTATGTGTTGTTTACAAAAAAAAGAATGGCAACATTGGACTGATAGAAACAAGATGAACTCGTCCGTCTTATCATTTTTAAACATTATAGTAACAGATTTGGATTGTGCCGATAAATATGAATGTTTAAAAAAGGCATCGCAAAGGCTTTCAGGCGTAGCTAATATTTCAGCCGATGAAATATTTAGTTTGTTAAAATTAAGAGAAATGCTTGGCAGCACCGCTTTAGGCAATGCTTTTGCCCTTCCACATGCCAAAACAGATAAATTGTCGAAACTAATTGGGGGTCTTTTTATAACTAAAAAACCTGTAGACTTTGAATCGTTGGATGGACTACAAACACAAATCTTTTTCGTTATTCTTGCTCCCAGCATTAAACCCTCTATACAATTAAAAGCGCTAACAAAAGTAGCAAAAATATTTAAAAGCAACGATGTTAAGGAAAAAATTTTAAAATGCAGAACACCGGACGACATAAAAAATATAATAAAAGATGCAGAATCTAAAATTCAATCGTATGTCTAAATTAACCGATGTAGTTCTAATAACGGGTTTATCAGGGTCGGGCAAAACCATATCGCTAAATGAATTTGAAGACATAGGGTACTATTGCGTAGATAATATGCCTCTCCCTCTATTCCCGAAACTCATTGAATTTATTGAGCATATCGACTCAAACATAACAAAGGTTGCCGCTGTATGCGACATAAGAGATATAAACATATTTAATGATATTAAAAATACAAAAGAGTTGATGCTGCACAGTGGCATAAACATAAATATAATATTCTTAGAAGCAAATAAGAACCAGCTTATAAATAGATACTCGCAGACAAGAAGAACACATCCATTAAGCATACTCAACAATATCCCGTTAAAAAAAGCTATAGAGAGCGAGAAAGAAATGATGCAGCCTGTTAAGTCTCTTGCAGATATGACTATAGATACAACATCATTTTCACCAAATGATTTAAAAAGGTTTATATTAAATAAATTTATGCAAAATAGCAAAGCTCCTTTTATACAACTGATATCATTTGGGTTTAAATATGGGCTGCCACTTGAAAGCGACAACATATTTGATGTACGTTTTCTACCAAATCCATATTTTGTAAATGAGCTAAGAGATACAACGGGACTATACAAAAAAACCTATGATTTTATTATGAGCAGATCGGAAACAAAACTGTTTTTAAACCATATACACACCATGTTAAAAGATCTCCTTCCTATGTATAAAAAGGAATCTAAAAATTATCTTACAATATCTGTAGGGTGCACGGGCGGTAAACATAGATCCGTGACAATAGTAGAACATCTAAAAGATTTTATTACCAGTATGAATTACAAAGTAAATGTTTTGCATAGAGATATAAATAAATAGGGGTGTATCTATGAAAAGCCGTAATTTTTTGAGTATGGATAATCTTACAAAAGAAGACATAGAACATATATTGCAAAAAGCTTTAATCTACAAAGAAAATGTAGTAAATTACAGCGAATCTCTAAAAGATAAAAATATAATAAGCATATTTTTTGAAAATAGCACACGAACAAGAACATCCTTTGAATTGGCTGCTAAAAAAATGGGCGCAAATGTCATTAATATAGACTATCAAAAATCCAGTATGCAAAAAGGGGAAACAGACTTAGATACAATAACAAACTTAAACGCAATGCATCCGGATGCCTTTGTAATTAGGCACTTTTATTCGGGATACCCCATGTTTATAAGCAAAATATCTGATGTGCCCATAATCAACGCGGGCGACGGTTCAAATGAACATCCGTCTCAAGCTATGCTTGATCTAATGACAATGTATGAAACAAAACAGCGCATAGAAAATCTAAATGTATGCATAATAGGCGATATTTTAAACAGCAGAGTTGCAAAAAGCCATATGAAAATGGCAAAAAAATTGAATTGGAATTTAAGTATTTACGGCCCTAAAACTATGCTTCCAAAACAAGAATGGATTAATGGCATAAAAATAGAAAATAGCCTTACAGATGCTATAAAAAACAAAGATTTCATAATACTGTTGCGAATTCAGTTAGAAAGAAAAAGTGGCAGCAATTTATCCTCTTTGCAAGAATACTCCAGATTTTTTGGTCTTAGGTCTGAGACAACCATTCCAAGTGAAACCTATATAATGCACCCAGGACCGGTAAACAGGGATATAGAAATTTCATCAGATCTATTAGACACCCATAATAATATACTTGTGACAAAACAGGTTCAAAACGGAATTTTTGCGAGAATGGCAATATATGATTTCTGTTTAAACTAAAACAGGTATCTTTTAACAGATAAACGTTTTTCAATATCATACCTTTAATCGTAATATCAGAAAAGCTATCATCTTAAATTTTTTGACCCAATAAAGATGAGAAAAACCGCGCTATGGGGTTATCATGAATTTCTATATTTTCACTAAATAGATTATTGGTCATTTTTTTCATTGATATGGAAAAATTACTGTTGGGATTTAATTGCACGATAGCTTTTTGTCTTTTTACGGTGATAGGCACATTTTTATCATAAACAGCATATCCTATATTATCAACTGTTTTTTTGAGAAATTTTTCGCATATTTTATTTATATTTTCATAAACGGCATTAGCTTCTTGTTCATTTTTGGTCATATTAACAAATAATTTTAAATTGTCCTTCTTGTAATTGAGCGTCAGTATTTTAATCATAGCATAAGCATCTGCAATGGATGTAGGTTCAGGTGTTACAACAACAATTACCTCGTCCGCACCCTCCAAAAATAGTGTAACTTTTTTTGAAATACCTGCTCCTGTATCTATAAGTAAAACATCCACATCTTTTATAAGAGAATTCATCTCATTCTTTATCTTATTGAACATTGGTAAATCAATGTTCGCTATATCCTCAAATCCGCTTCCGGCAGGTATTATATTAAACCCTTTTTTTACATTTACCACTATATCTTCAAGTTTCTTTTTACCTTTTGCAACATCTGAAAGAGAATATTTTGTTTTTAAACCAAGTAGTATGTCAACATTGGACAGTCCCAGATCAGCATCAAACAAAAGTACATTTTTCCCCACACTGTTGAGTAATAACCCTAAATTGACAATTATATTTGTTTTACCTACACCACCTTTGCCGCTTGTAACAGCGATAGCTCTGCACTTTACTTTATTTTTACTATTAACCATCTTTCTTAAATTATCTGCCTGGTCAACCATATCAGTTTACCTCTTTTTTTATAATTAAAGATGACAATTTCAGCGGTTCCGCATTCATCAAGTCATCCGGAACATCTTGCCCGAACGATACATAAGATATGGGCTTTTTTGTCTTAACCGCTATGTTGAGCATACTGCCCGGTGTATTTGTTTCATCTAATTTTGTAAATATTAAACTATCAATATCTAAAACAGAAAATTTCTCATATACATCCATAGAGTCTATATCTTTTACGTTTAGAGACATAACTAAAGATACATGCAGATCTTTGTTATCTTGAAAAATATTAAAAAGTTCTTTGAGACGCTTTACATCTTTCTGACTTCTACCTACAGTGTCTATAAATACATTATCCATAGGTTCAAAATCTCTCATTGCTGTTATAAAATCATTTCCGCTTACACAAATTGCCGTCGGTATATCCATAATCTTTGTATAAGTTAACAGTTGATCTACGGCTCCTATCCTATATGTATCCGTAGTAATTATGCCTATATTTTTATTCATTTTTAATTTATATACTGCAGCCAGCTTTGCAATTGTTGTTGTCTTCCCTACGCCAGTTGGACCTATTAGAATTATGCCTTTTTTATCAGGTTTACACGATTTAAAAAATTGAGACAAAACAATGGATAGATAATCCTTTACATAATCCTCATTTATAAGTTTTTCTTTATCTAAATTTTTATACAGCACCACAGATATCTTAAATGCATACTTCTTATCTATACCAATATCCTGCATATATTTAAAATATTTATGAACACCTAAAGGTAATTTTGACACATCAAATTCCGATTCATGTTTCATATAGCCCAAAGTGTTTTTCAAATCGCTTATATCGGATTTTATATTATTAAATACATCGTTCATACTGTCCTGTCTCAAACTTACAATAAGAGACTCTATTTTTTTCAGCCTTTCGTTGAGATTTTTGTCAGCGGAACTTTTATTATTACAAGATTCAGTTTTTGTGATATTCATGTGATGTTTTGCTATATTTTTAAATGTACTCTGCTCTTTTACTTTATTGTCCAGCGCTGCGGTAACTTCAATTATTTCCCTTTTAAATATAGAAAATATGGATCGTTTTTTAACTTTGCGTGTTGACACTATTATAGCATCTTCGCCGAGGTCCTTTTTTATTTTTATAATAGCTTCCCTCATGTCAACAGCCTGATAAGTTCTAACAATCATAGTTCGATAACTCCAACAGATCTTACCTCTACGCCTTCTGCTATTTCAGAATAAGCGAGCACAGGCGTTTTAGGTAAAAATCTTTCAATGAACATTTTGAAATACATCCTTATTTTAGGAGATGTCAATATAATAGGCTCAATGCCCGCTTCTGTTACCTTGGTCATAACATCTTGGATTTTACTCAAAAGTTTTTCTGACACATTTGGGGGCAAATCAAGAAAATTTTTGCCTCCACTCTCTTTAATATTTGACATTATAACTCCTTCAACATTGCTGCCTAATGTTATAACATTAATTACACCATTTTCATCTTTATACTTATTACTTATATGGGCAGCAAGCGCTGCGCGCACATATTCGGTCAATAGATTCGTATCTTTTGTATATGGCGCATAATCCGCCAAAGTTTCCGATATAGTAAGCATATCTCTGACAGACACACGCTCTGTAAGCAGATTTTTAAGTATGCGGTAAATATTTCCAAGAGATAAATGCTGCATTAGCTCTTCGATAACCTTAGGATAATCTTCTTTGATGGATTCAATAAGCCTGTCGGCATCTTGTCTTGTGAAAATATCAGCAATGTGCGACTTTATCAACTCTGTTATATGTGTTATAATAACCGTAACAGGATCAACAATAGTATATCCTTTAGATATAGCGTCGTTCTTTTGATCCGAAGTTATCCACACGGCAGGCAGACCGAAAGCCGGCTCCTTCGTTTGGATGCCCTCCAAATCATTTTCGCCCCCGGGTTTCATAGCCAAAAATCTATCGGGAAGCAGGTTATATTGCGCTACCTGCACAGCTTTTATTAAAAAAACATATTCGTTTCTTTCAAGATTCAAGTCATCTCTTATATGAATAGGCGGAACAATAACGCCGAATTCCTCTGCTATCTGCTTTCTCATAAGTTTTATACGCTTAAGCAAATCTCCATCGGATTTTTCATCCACAAAATTTATGAGACCATAGCCTATTTTTAACTCCATCATATCTATTTTAATAGATTCCTCTATGTCTTCGATTGTTATATCTTTCTGAGGCTCTAACTCTTCTTCTTTAAGTTTTTCTAATTCTGCTTTTTCCAATTCTTTCTTTTTACTTTGTGACACAAAATATCCTACGACAAAAAATAAAAGAGACAATGTAATAAGATTTATAAAGGGCATGCCGGGTACAAATGCCATTATAAGCAAAATTACAGAAGCGATATAGAGTGTCTGATACTGTCTCAACATTTGATTAATAATACCTGTTGGCAAAGCAACTTCTTCAGAGCTGCGTGTTATGATCAATCCTGCGGCAGTAGACACCGTTAAAGCCGGAAGTTGGCTGATTAGCCCGTCCCCTATTGTTAAAACAGTATATCGCCCTGCTGCATCGGATATACTCATATTGTGCTGTAGCACACCTATAACTATGCCGCCTATTATATTTATAGCGGTAATAAGCAAACCGGCTATAGCATCCCCTCTAATAAACTTGCTCGCACCATCCATTGCACCATAAAAATCAGCCTGTTTTGCTATATCTTCACGTTTTCTTCTTGCTTCATTTTCATCTATTAGTCCCGCATTCAAATCGGCATCTATGCTCATCTGTTTGCCGGGCATAGAATCCAATGTAAAACGCGCCGCAACTTCGGCTACTCTTCCTGCACCTTTTGTGATAACAATAAAGTTAATGATTACAAGTATAATGAATACAACAAATCCAACGACATAGTTACCGCCAACAACAAAATAACCAAACGTTTTTATCATCCTTCCGGCGGCATCTACGCTCTCATTCCCATGCAGAAGTATGGCTCTTGTTGTCGCAACATTTAATGAAAGCCTGAATACCGTAACGGCAAGTAAAAGCGAGGGAAATGTGGAAAAATCCAGCGGCTTTTTAACATATACCGATATAAAAAACATAAAAAGTGCCAAGGAAAATGAAAAAGCTATTAAAAAATCTAAGGCAAATCCGGGTAACGGCAGAACAAGCACTGTTAATATGATTATGACAGACGCTATTATGCTAAAATCACTTATTCTTGTTATCTTGCCTATTACTTCATTGCTCATCTATATCAGCTTCTACCGAATTACAAATTTTCTGCGAACATTCTATTTTAACTATAACTATTTCAATAAAATTACTCACCTTAGTTTTCCTTAAGATATTGCCAATTCAGTTGACGTTATCTACGTCAAATACTCCTTTTCATAATACAGAACAAGATAAACAAGTCAATTTATTGCCGTGCAACTAAAACATTATATCAAATTATTATATAAACTTTTATACACCTGAATTATACTGACTCAAAATCTCTATCACAAAATAAAACCAATACATTATTTTAAAAAATAATTGCTCCAGCGCAAATATATAGATATACGATTATATATACATTTTAAACATAAAAAAAATAAAATACCTCATCCTTTTTAAGGAATTAACCAATGCATAGAATGATTAGGAATTATTACACTGTTCTTTCTTTCAGCAATTTCTTAATTTCTTCTATTACATCCGGGTTTTCAATTGTGCTTAAGTCACCTGAAATATCCTCTCCCGCCACAATATTCCTTAGGACTCTTCTTAAAATTTTCCCAGAGCGTGTTTTGGGTAATGCCTGAACAAATACTATTTCTGAAGGTTTGGCGATAGGTCCTATTTGTTTTCCGACAAAATCTCTTAAATCCCTCACCAGCTCATCATAATCTGTAAAATCTATACTCTCTTTTAAAACTACAAATGCAAATATTTCTTCACCTTTTACCTCGCTGGATTTCCCTACGACAGCAGCGTCAGATACATCGGGATGCAGTGTTAGTGCACTCTCTACCTCAGCTGAACCTATCCTATGCGCTGAGACATTTATCACATCATCATTCCTTCCCTCTATCCAGTAATATCCGTCTTCGTCCTTGCGAGCCAAATCACCCGTTGAATATGATTCGTTCTTATATTTTTTCCAATATACATCTACATAGCCCTCATCGTAGTTCCACAATGTTCTTACCATGGACGGCCACGCCTTTGTAAATGAAAGACAGCCCGTAACGTTAGGTTTTTTAATCTCATTGCCTTGAGCGTCCAATATAGCAGGGAATACACCCGGCATGGGAACACCTATAGAACCCGGTTTTTGTTTAAATATAGGCAGAGCAGCTATCATATGACCCGCAGTTTCTGTCTGGCCATATGCATCGATAACAGGACATTTTTCATTACCAACACATTTATAAAACCACTGCCAGGCGGCAGAATTCAGGCGTTCTCCCCCCGTCAACAACAGTCTTAAAGAGGAAAGATCATATTTTTTAGTCCATTCCTCACCATGCTTCATCAATGCCCTGATTGCCGTAGGGGCTGTGTAAAATATATTAATATTATAGCGCTCAATTAACGACCACCAATGTCCCGGATTAGGATATAACGGCATTCCTTCATATATAAATGTTGTCGCACCTATAGATAGAGGTCCGTAAATATTATAAGAGTGTCCGGAAATCCATCCAATATTTGCCGTAGACCAGACGGTATCCGTATCTTTTATGTCAAACACCCATTTTGATGCCAATATCCTCCACATCAGGTATCCTGCCGTTGTATGCACAACGCCCTTAGGCCTTCCCGTAGAGCCTGATGTGTACAATAAAAACAGGGGGTCCTCAGAATCCATCTCCTCAGCATCGCAAAACGGTTTAGCGTAATCCTCATCGCTCATAAGATCAGACCACCAAAAATCCCTTAATGTTTTCATAGGTACTTCTTGGTCTATATGTTTTTTTACGATAACATATCTGACACTTTTGATGCCATTTAACGCTTCGTCAACATTATCTTTCAACTGAATAGTTTTACCGGCTCTGTATCCGCCGTTTGCCGTTATAACCACTTTAGCATTAGTGTCTACAATTCGAAAAATAAAGAGCTTCATATCAGATCAACAAATCCAAATGATATTTTATTCTTTTGCTCTTTGGCGCAGTTTTATTAAAAGAACCAAGATATGTTAAATCATATGTCATACCCACAATTTCTATTGTCACCCGCGTTTTTCTTGTCATTCCATTACTTTTTTGTCGTCCAACGATTTTTATTGTCATTCCCGCGAAAGCTCAGAATCCAGAGTTTAGACTTTAGATTCCGCATCAAGTGCGGAATGACATTATTTGAAGTGGGAGAGAGAATGACAGAAATAACATCATTACTATTTCTATTGTCATTCCCGCGAAAGCGGGAATCCAGACTTTAGAATCCGGATTCCATACTTTAGATTCCGCATCAAGTGCGGAATGACAGAATGCTACGGGGTAACAATAGAGA
>CAJXLZ010000014.1 GCA_913056505.1 uncultured Desulfurellaceae bacterium | reverse complement strand
AACTTTCGCATAACAACCGAGGATATAAATAAAATAAAGCAATATTTTATAAATCTATATAACAAAGATGGGGAATAGCAATGTCTGTAAAAAAGCTCGAATTTGATGACTTAAATATTTCATTTGATATAGATATGTCAAGTGAAAAAGCAACGGATGGAAATTTTATATCTCAAGTTAGAATAGAGAAAGCCATAGAACAGCTGGTTAATATAAGAGATTTGGATTACAATATTTATATTTCAGGTAACTTCAACAGAAATGAAAAAAACACTATCAAAAACACTATAGTAAAATATTCATCGGAAAACCAATATGAACTATACGATTATTGTTATGTAAATAACTTCAAAAACCCAAAATTACCTAATGTGCTTAAACTACCTCCCGGATCTGGAAATAAGTTATCAAAAGAGATGAACAGTTTGGTTGATTATCTATCTAAAAGCATTCCAGATGTTTTTGAAAGCAAAGAATATGAGAAAAGGATTCAGGATGTCATTAGAGACTATGATAATCGCCAAAGATTATTGTATGAAGAGTTGCAAAAAAAAGCCGAGAGTTTAGACTTCGTCGTCAAACCATCTACAACAGGAATTATGATAAATCCTGTTGTATCGGGAAAAGTAATAGGAGAAAAGGAATTTTCGGAACTGCCCGATGATGTGAAAGAAAAGATTGAAAAGAGAAGAAAAGAACTTGAAGAAGACATAAATACCTTCTTAAGACAAACCAGGGTTTTAAGTAAAGAAAAATATCAAAAGATAAAAAAAATTAATGATGAAATGGGAATATTTGTAGTAGGACATAAAATAGATGAGATAAAGGATAAGTTTAGAGGAATCAAAGAGGTAGAAAAATATTTGGATGAAGTTGAAGAGTATACCCTAAATAATATAGCAATATTTCTGCCTCAGTCAAAACAGACTTATCCATTTGTGCAGACGCAAAGCAAATATGATGAATACAAAATAAATGTCTTTGTTAATAATGAGAAAACAAAAAGTGTTCCTGTTATATACGAAGAAAATCCCACATACTATAATGTATTTGGAAAAATAGAAAAGCAGGCATATTTTGGCACTTTTATAACAAATTTTACAAATATAATACCCGGTGCAATCCATAAGGCAAATGGGGGATATCTTATTATAGACGCAATCAGCGCTCTTTCAAACCCAGGCGTATGGGATACTCTAAAGAAAACCATAATGTCTAAAAAAATTACAATAGAAGATTGGGGTGAAAGATATGGGTTTATTGCATCAGAAGCCCTAAAACCGCAGTCTATAGATTTAGATGCAAATATTGTGATTGTAGGTCCTGAATACATATATGATCTATTATATAGATATGATGCAGATTTTGCAAAGTTGTTTAAAATAAAAACAAACTTTGATTCTCTCTTACAATTAAACAAAGACAATATAAAAAAATATACATCTAAAATCATTGCATTCTGCGAAGAAAAAAACCTGAAAAAGCCGAGCAATAGCGGCATAAACGCTATTTTGAAATATAGCCTAAGGCTTAGTGAAAGCAGAAAGAAGATGTGGGCATATTCAGATGATATACTTGATATAATAAGGGAAGCACAACTAAATTGTAAAGAAGATAAATTGACATATGAACAAATAAGCAAAACCATAGAAAATAAGCACTTCTTAAAAAATATATGGAAAGAAAAAATATATGAGATGATACAAAACGGCCAGATAATACTAAATTTAAGCAGTACTAAGGTCGGACAGGTTAATGGATTATCGGTAATAGATTTTGGTAACTACGCATTTGGAATGCCCAATAGAATAACAGCCAAAACATTTATAGGTAAAAGTGGCGTGGTTAATATAGAGACAGAATCAAAACTATCCGGGAAAATATTTGATAAGGCATCATTGATTATAAAAGGCTATTTGGGAAGTATGTACGCATACGATAAGATGTTGAGTTTATCCGGCACCATATCTTTTGATCAATCATACTCTTATATTGAGGGAGATAGTGCAGCTATAGCAGAAACCATAGCACTACTCTCATCACTTGCGGGTGTAGGATTAAAACAGAATCTATCCGTAACAGGCTCTATGGATCAAAATGGCATAGCGCAACCTATAGGCGGTGTTAATGAAAAAATTGAAGGATTTTACGAAGTATGCAAGCTAACAGGCAACCTAAATGGCGCCGGCGTTGTAATTCCATCTAAAAATATGGAAAATCTGGTGTTATCGGATGAGGTAGTTAATTCCATAAAATCGGGTGAATTTTCGCTATATGCAATAGACAATATAGATGATGCCATAAAAATATTTACGGGTATGGAAGCTGGCGTTAGGAAGAAAAACAGATTTAGTAAAAATTCATTCCACTATCTGGTAGATAAAAAATTAAGATCTATGAATCAGATAGCTATAAATAACATGGGAAATAGATGATACGCTTTCTTGATGCAGGGGAATCTCACGGTAGATGTTTAACAGCAATAATTGAGGGCATACCTGCTGGGCTAAAGATAGATAAAGATTTAATAAATAAAAATTTACTATTGAGACAATCCGGCTATGGGCGCGGTGCAAGGCAAAAAATAGAGAGTGACAAAGTAGAATTCCTAAGCGGTGTACGTTTTGGAGAGACTATAGGCTCTCCAATAACAATATCAATTAAAAACAGAGATTTTGAAAATTGGTTAGATATAATGTCTCCCAATGCTCAAAAAACTAACAAAAAAAGTATCTCTGTGCCGAGACCTGGTCATGCCGATTTAGCAGGATACATAAAATACGACAGGGAAGATATGCGTGATGTTCTTGAGCGCTCAAGTGCAAGAGAAACAGCAATAAGGGTAGCAGTTGGATCTATATGCGAAAATGTTCTTGCTCAAATAGGTGTGGATATCATAAGTTTTGTTAAATCGATAGGTAATATCAGTATAGACAGCGTAGACTATAATGATAAGCAACTAACAAAAAAAATAGAGTCCTCTTCTGTATTTTGCCCTGATGAAAAAATAAGCGATAAAATGATAGCTGAAATTGAAGAGGCAAAACTTAAAAATGATAGTATAGGAGGCGTGATTGAGGCATGCGCAATGGGTGTCATGCCCGGATTGGGCAGTTATTCTCAATGGGATAGAAAATTAGATGCTCGCATTGCATACGCCGTTATGAGTATTCAAGCAATTAAAGCAGTAGAAATTGGAAACGGCATAAAAAATGCTTATAACTTGGGATCTTCTGTGCATGATGAAATACTATTTCAGAAAGGCTATATTAGGAAAACAAACAATGCAGGTGGTATTGAGGGAGGTATGTCAAATGGTGAAAATATTGTTGTAAGGGCATATATGAAACCCATTCCTACGCTGAAAAAGGGTTTAAACTCTATTGATGTTAAAACAAAATTACCTCACATATCCCATTTTGAGAGAAGCGATGTCTGTGCTGTACCTGCTGCAAGCATCGTTGCTAAATCTATTATTGCATATGAGTTACTAAACGCATATATGGAAAAATTTGGGTCTGACACCTTAAATGAATTAAAAAAACGTGTATATGAATATAAAATATATTTGAAGAATAAATGAACATTATTCTAATAGGTTTTATGGGATCCGGCAAAACCACAGTCGGCAGAATGGTAGCTGAGAAATTGTGTATGGATTTTATAGATACAGATCAACTGATAGAAAAAAAGTGCAATAAAACAATATTTGACATTTTTGAGGAAAAGGGGGAAAATTTTTTCAGAGAAAAGGAAAGGTATTTAATAAAAAAAACTCTAAAAAAGAAAATAAACTGTGTCATATCCACAGGCGGCGGTATGCCATGTTACAAAGATAATATGAAACAATTAAAATCCATAGGCAAAATAGTATATCTAAAAATAGATTTCGATATTTTAAAAAAGCGTATATCAGCAAGAAACAGGCCGCTGTTTCAAGATATCGAAAAAGCAGAGCAACTGTTTAACAAAAGAAAAACTTGCTATGAAAATGCCGATGAAGTTATTAACTCGGGAGGAGATTTAGAAAATACGATATCTCAAATAATAAAGCTCGCTGACTTGCCATAAATTAGATTTTTCTTGATTATTAATTAATATGTTTTACAATGTTTAGGTTATAAATCTCGAAAAAACGGGGTTAGCTTATTTACAATGTTAAATTAACGCTTTATCATTATATAATGCACCTGTTCCAAATAAAAACCAATTTTTACATAGAGACATATATCTATGTGCGCTGTTTATTTTTACGCGGCAATTTTAAATTAAAGGAGGGCTTTTGCTATGGAAGATCTAATTGTATGTGTTCCATTTTTTGCCTTACCACGTTTCCCGGATGTGTGCAGAATTACGGGAAATCAAGATATAGTGGTAAGAGACATATTGAATATTAACACTGTCAAAAAGGGCGAGTATGAAAACGGACCTTATCTTGAGGGTTTTAATCTTGATGATAAATTAGACTATGTATTTTATTTCAAAGAGGTAGGAGAGATTTCCGAAGCTCAGCATTACAATAATATATACATACTCTTCAGGGCTATATATAAAGTAACAAAAGATGATATACGTCATATTGTAGTAGGATATTACGCTTTAAAAGAAATCAATCCAAAAGAGATAGCTCCGGGCGTATATTCTTTATCTGCAGAATCCGCTCATTTTGTGGATTACAAAAATGCGCTGGACATAACAGATACAATAACAGGATATAATCTACAGGACTACATAATAAAAAGTAATTCTGCAAATCATTCTGAATATAAACAATGGAACAATCAATGGATAGAACAAATAAAAAATAAAGAAAATAAGATTGATAAATATATAGAAAGAAGCAAACTTTTAAGGGTCCTTAAACACAACAATAATTATGAAAACAGGTGCGATGGTTGCGAGTATGTAAAAAACGACAACTGTCCATTATGGAAAAATATTTTAGGTTAAGGAGAGTGTGTTATTATGGGATACAATATAGATAAAAAAAGGGTTATTTCCTTATGCGGAGCAGGTGGAAGTGGCAAAACTACATTAACTGAAGAAATCCTATTTTTGACAAAGCAAACAACAAGAAAAGGCTCTGTTGAAAAGGGAAATACCGTATCGGATTTTGATACTGAAGAAACAAACCGTCATATTTCATTGCAACTGTCCGTAGTTAACACAGAGTGGAATAAAAACCGGTTATACATAATTGATACTCCAGGGTATCATAATTTTATTGCTGATGCACTATGTGGTATAAGAGCGTCCGATTCCTCGGTTATTGTCGTTGATGCAAAAGATGGCGCAAAAGCGCAGACTGAAAGGGTTTTTGACGAAATAAAAAAGGAGAATAAGCCGGCAATTTTTTTTATAAACGCTATAGACAAAGAAGAATTGGATATAAATTTTGTTACCTCATCAATAAAAAAGAATATAACCGATAAAGCATACCTGTTGCAACTACCCATAATTGAAAACGGTATTTTAAAAGGATACGCCGATATTTTAGAGAAAAAAGCATATGATCTAAGCGGAAATGAAGTAAATTTATCTGCCAATGCATCTGAGGCATTAGAGAAAACCTATACTGATTTAATAGAGGAATTATCAACACTAAATGATACTCTAATGGAAAAATATTTAGAAGGAGCAGAGTTGGATAAGGATGAAATTAATAAAGTATTGCATCAAGCTACGGCGAATGCTGAACTATACCCTATTTTATTAGGATCTGCTTTAAAAGGGATTGGAATAAATAAACTAATGGATACTGCAGTAGATCTACTGCCTTCACCCAAGAATGAGTCAGATAAAAACTCAGCTTTGGTTTTTAAAACATATAATGATCCTCAAATTGGAAAATTAAGTTTATTAAGGGTATATTCCGGAAGTTTCAAATCAGACTCAACATACTTCAATGTTAATAAAAATCAAGATGAAAGAATAGGCGCGCTGCAGTTAATTCAAGGAAAAACTCTGAATAAAATAGAAGAGGCAACTGCTGGTGATGTAGTTGCTGTTGCAAAATTGAAAACAACAGAAACGTCAGACACAATATCTGATAAAGGTTCGAACATAAAATATGATTTCGTGGAAATGCCGCCTCCTTATATTTCATATGCAATTTACGGCGAATCAAAAAACGATGAGGAAAAGTTGGGCGTTGCCATAAGCAAATTAATAGAATCTGATCCATCTCTTCTCTTTACACGTAATGACCAAACAAAGGAATTTATATTAACCGGCATGGGCAAGATGCACTTAGAGGTTGCAGCTTCAAAATTAAAAAATAAATTTGGCATCAAAACAAAACTTGAAATACCCAAGGTAGCATATAAAGAAACAATAAAAGGCAAAACCAATTCTCATGGAAGATATAAGAAACAAACAGGCGGACATGGACAATTTGGCGATTGTGTAATCGATATAGAACCATTGCCCATAGGAAAAGATTTTGAATTCGTTGATAAAATCGTTGGAGGAGCGATACCAAAACAGTTCATACCATCTGTCGAAAAAGGCATTAAGTCTGCTATGGAACATGGCATTTTGGCAGGATATCCAATGACAAGCATAAAGATAACGCTTCTTGACGGATCATACCATCCTGTAGATTCAAGTGACCTTGCATTTCAAATGGCAGGATCGATTGCTTTTAAGGAAGGCATCGGCAAATGTAAGCCTGTGCTAATTGAACCAATTTTATCAATGGAAATTTACATACCAGAAGAAAATACAGGTGATGTTATAGGTGACATAAATTCAAAAAGAGGAAAAGTCTTAGGGATCGAGGACTACTCTGCAAAGAAAGGGTATAAAATCATTAAAACTTTAGTTCCTGAAATGGAAGTTTTAGAATATGCGCCGACATTAAGATCCTTGACCAGTGGAAGAGGTTTTTTTAAGTCTGAATTTTCATCTTATGAAGAAGTGCCATCTCAAATTGCTTCAAAGATAATAGATAAAGCAAAAGAGAATAAGCCGGCTTAAAGCCGGCTACTTTTTTACTGCAAGGACAGGTTTCTTAGAAAGTCTCAACACTTTTTCGGTAACACTTCCAAACATAAAACGTTCCACACCGCTTTTCCCGTGAGCGCCCATAACTATTAGGTCTATATCGTTTTCATCTGTGAACTCCGCTATTTTTTTAGCGGCATCGCCCGTTTCTATGGATGTTTCAACATTTTCATTAAGCTTATACTTATTTCTCAAGTGCTCGATCTGTTTTTCTGCCTCTTTTGTCATTGAACTTGTAATTTGATCCAAAGATAAACCCGGGACATAACCAATTGCTGATTGTAAATCTGTAACGCAGTATAGAACATATAGCTTTGCATTAAATTTTGCAGCCAGTTCTTTTGCATAAGCAAGAGCATATTCCGCAGTCTCTGATAAATCCGTCGGTACTAATATTTTTTTTATAGATATACTATACATAAAAACCTCCACTTAAATTTAGTTAATAAGCAATTCTGCTATTTGAACAGCATTTAAAGCTGCTCCTTTCCTAATTTGATCCCCAACTATCCAAAAAGACAACCAATTTTCACCATTTATATCCTGCCTAATTCTTCCAACCTCACAATCATCTCTACCGCTTAAAAAGAGAGGCATAGGGTATATAGAATTCTCAGGATCATCGCTCACTTTTATTCCTGGGAATTCATTAAAGAGTCCCTTAGCCTTTTGGGGCGTTATCTTATCTTCAAGTTCAACAGTAACCGCTTCTGAATGAGCTCTAAAAACAGGAACTCTGACACAGGTAGCAGAGATCTTTATATTCTCATCGTGCAGCATCTTTCGTGTTTCATTAACCATTTTCATCTCTTCCTTTGTATACCCATTCGGCATAAACATATCTACTTGAGGAATAACATTGAATAGAAGTTGATATTGGAATTTATTAACGGTAATTTCTTTTTTATTTACCCATTCTACTGTTTGATCGGACAGTTCCTTCATAGCCGATGCTCCGGCTCCTGAAGCAGCCTGATAGCTCGATACAATAATTCTCTTAATTTTTGAATAATCATAAAGAGGCTTTAAAGCCATTATCATAATAATCGTGGTGCAATTGGGGTTAGCTATAATGCCTTTATGTAAAAATACATCTTGAGGGTTAACCTCGGGCACTACAAGGGGAACATCTTTATCCATACGGTAGCATGAGCTATTATCGATTACAATAGCGCCTGATTTAACTGCATATGGAGCAAATTCTCTGCTTCTTGATGCTCCGGCAGAAAAAAGAGCTATATCAATATCATCAAACGAATCTGCTGTAGTCTCCTGAATTGTATACTCCTCACCCCTAAAAGTTATCTTTCTCCCTGCCGACCTACTTGATGCTAAGGGCTTAAAATTATTAATAGGGAATTTTCTTTCCTCAAGAATTTTCCGCATCTCTTCGCCTACAGCACCTGTAGCGCCAACAACTGCCACATTATATTTTTTCATATTCTAAAAATCTCCTAATAAAAAACATTAAAACTTTTCATCATCTTCGCCTATTTTTTTATTATACGCATTCATAGCATGTGTAAGGCCATTTTGAACAATATCTATGCATGCATCTTTCGCCCTTTTTACAGCACCCTCAATTATCGATAGACTTTTTCTATCAAACTTGGACAAAACATAATTTCTTGGAGATCCAGATCTACCTACACCTACCTTAATTTGAATGAACTTTTTCGAAGATAAATGTTCTATTATGGATTCAACGCCTCTATGTCCACCGCTTGATGATCCAAATTTTATTTTCATTGAACCCAAAGGTAGATCTATATCGTCATGTACAACAATTAAATTAGCCAAATTAATTTTGTAAAAATGAACAAAATTTGCAACACTTCCTCCGCTTAAATTAACATAAGTAGCGGGCTTCAAAATGAATATACTATTCTCACCTAAGGTGAACTTACCATAATAGCCGCGAAACTGATGTTTTAGGTTTAAGGTAAACTTGAAGTATGACGCAATTTCATCGCACACCATAAAACCAACATTATGCGGTGTTAGATCATACTCCCCACCAACATTACCTAAACCAGTTATGCAATAGTCCACTTAATGAACTATTCCTCTTCTTTAGATTCTTCTTGCGATTCCTCTGCCGCCTTTTCTTCCTCTTCTTTTGATTTACCTAAGATAGCTGCAACAGTGAAATTTTTGGTAGTTTTAACCTTAACGCCTTCCGGTAAATTTACATCATTTATATGTATAATATCACCTATCTGCGTGCCGCTGATATCTACCTTAATAGCATTCGGAATATTATCAGGGGATGCTATAACAGTAATTGTTTTTCTTGGCTGGTAAAGATTTCCGCCCATTTTAACACCTGTAGATTCCCCAATTATTTCAACAGGAACATTAACGGATACCGGCCTTTCCTTGGATAAATTGTAAAAATCGATATGAATAATATCGCCCGTAACAGGATTTTTCTGAAGATTTTTAATTATAACGTTATAACTTCCTTTATCTTCTACACTAAGTTCAAATTTATCGTTCCTTCTGCTTTTGCTTAAGATTGACATTAAACTCGATTTTTCCACTTCAACATTCACATTTTCCGTATTAAAACCATAAACTACAGCCGGTATCTTTCCCGACTTTCTAACATTTTTTGCTGATATCTTTTCATTGTCTCTTTCTTTTGCAGCAATAATCATTCAAACACCTCTTTTTCTTAATAACTAATCAAAAAGAGCACTAATGGACTCTCTATGATATATCCTTCTTATAGCCTCGCCAATAATAGCGCCCACTGACAATACTTTAATCTTGTTTGATCTAACATTAGATGAAAATTTAATGGTATTAGTAACAGCAAGCTCTATGATAGGAGAATTATTGATCCTATCAATGGCGGGACCGCTTAATACAGGATGTGTACAGCATGCATAAACCGCCTTTGCCCCATTTTCATCCAAAGCTTTGGCAGCATTGGTTAGCGTACCTGCAGTATCCACTAAATCATCTACTATTATAGCGGTTTTGTTTTCTACCTCACCTATTATATGCATAACCTGACTCACATTAGGCTTCGGCCTTCTTTTATCTATAATTGCTATAGAACATCCCAATATTTTTGCAAAATGCCTTGCCCTCTCTACACCGCCAGCATCAGGGGATACGATAACTAAATCATCCACATTAAGCTTCTTAATATAATCAAGCATTATTGGTAATGAATATAGATGGTCTACCGGTATATCAAAAAATCCCTGAATTTGCCCTGCATGCAGATCCATTGACATAATCCTACTCGCTCCAGCAACTGTAATAAGGTCTGCAAAAAGTTTTGCGCTAATGGGCACCCTTGGCTGCACCTTCCTGTCTTGCCTTGCATATGCATAATAGGGAACCACTACCGTTATAGAATTTGCACTCGAACGCTTCAAAGCATCCATCATTACCAATAATTCCATAATGTTATCATTTACCGGAGACGATAAAGACTGCATTACAAACACATCCGCGCCTCTGACGCTCTCTTCTATCTGTACATATATCTCGCCATCACTAAATCGTGATATCTCAACGTTCGCCAAAGGAACTCTGAGATAATTACTTACCTCCTCGCCAAGTTCCATATTTGCACTGCCGCTTATAAGTTTTAAACCCAACATAATCACCTATAATGAAAAAATGGCTGGGGTGGGTGGATTCGAACCACCGATCGGGGATCCAAAGTCCCCTGCCTTGCCGCTTGGCTACACCCCAATTAATATACCGCAGGCTAAAATACACCTACGGGATTGATTATTTTTTATTCAGATTCTTGGTTTTGTTTTTCCTCTTGAATCTTAGTTTCATACTCTTTCTTTACAGCATCTTCTAATTTTTGCCTCATATCGTTATTAAGAGGATGAGCAATATCTTTAAAGCTGCCATCTTTCATCTTCCTGCTCGGCATAGCGACAAATAACCCTTTTTGGCCATTAATAATTTTTAAGTCTCTTACAACAAAAGCATCATCAAAAATAACCGTAGCGAAAGCTTTAAGCTTTTCATCACCATGAATTGGACTAACTCTTACCTCTGTGATTTCCATAAACTACACCTTCCTTAAATTTAATCTACAAAATCCAACGTTCTAAAAAAAACCCGTTTTGCGCTTAACCTATCCTCGATTTCCTTTTGATACACCCCCTCATCCTTGCTTATAATAGAAAACACGCTGGAGCCGCTTCCAGACATCAGCGTATACGGAAACCTTGTCATCAAAAGCAATTTTACATCACTCACAATTGCAAATTCCTTTAGAACGACACTCTCTAAATCATTGTAAAAAAACTTTTTTATGTAGCCGAAATCACAACTTTTGAAATCAGCGACAGAAATTATTCTATTGATAGGACGCCTTTTTGTCAATAATAATCTTGAGTATACATATTTTGTGCTTATCTTTATAGAAGGAACAACAAGAAATAATCTATATTTGGTTAAATCACAATTTACGGATGTTAAAATATCGCCTCTACCTTGAGCTATAGCCGGTTTATTAAGCAGAAAAAAACTAATATCTGATCCAAGGCTGTCTGATATTTTCTTTAGCGAACTTTTAGATAAAACATGGTCAAACATCTCGTTTAACATTAATAATGTATAAGCT
>CAJXLZ010000013.1 GCA_913056505.1 uncultured Desulfurellaceae bacterium | reverse complement strand
TGGGCGACAAGAAAAAATATGAGAATGACAAAGAAAGCGGTCGGGATTAATGTTGAATCACAGCATTTTGTTATACTTAAAAATTACAAACCAAAAGGTGTATAAGTCGATTATCAATCATAAATTATCCATATCGAGTGTTCTGTAAGATACAGCCTCTTTTATATGTTTAGATGTTATATTGTCAGAGCCATCCATATCGGCTATGGTTCTCGCTATCTTTAATGTTTTAGAATAGCTTCTTGCCGAAAGACCAAATCTATCCATTGCGGCTTTTAATATTTTATTGGATTCATCATCCAATCTGCAATATTTTCTTAGGTGCCTTTGAAGCATTTGAGCATTGTAATTTATATTATCACCCTTAAACCGCTTATTCTGAATATCCCTCACCTGTTCTACCCTCGCTCTTATCTCTTCGCTGCTTTGCGAGCTTAATTTGCTGCTACTTATGTCTTCATAATCCACCTCAGGCACATTAACATGCAGATCTATCCTGTCCAATATGGGACCCGATACTCTATTTCTGTAGCGTTTTATCTGTTGAAAACTGCATGTGCACTCTTTGCGCTTTGAACCGTAGTTACCACAGGGACATGGATTCATCGCTGCAACAAGCATAAAAAAAGCAGGATATTTCACCTTTAACTTTGCCCTTGATACAGTTATATAGCCATCTTCCAACGGTTGTCTCAAAACCTCTATCACATTTCTTTTAAACTCCGGAAGCTCATCTAAAAACAGAATCCCGTTTGTTGCCAACGTTACCTCACCCGGTTTTGCATCGCTGCCCCCACCTATTAAACTCACATCGCTTGATGTATGGTGGGGAGCTCTGAATGGCCTTGATGCCATAATGGGATTATTTTTATTAAGCAGCCCCACAGTGCTGTATATACGCGTTGTCTCAAGTATTTCACTCTCACTCATCAAGGGCAGTATTGTGGGAATGCGTTTTGCAATCATGCTTTTTCCAGCTCCGGGCGGACCTATGAAGAGTATATTATGAAATCCGCTTGCAGCTATTTCTGCAGCCCTTTTCGCTTTTAACTGACCTTTGACATCCGCAAAATCTACATCATAATTTGGATAACCTACTATTTCTCTATCCCGTTTCTCTGGCTGTTTATCTTTTGTTCCTGCGAGAAAATCCAACACCTCAATAAGCGTATCAAAACCATAAACAGAAGCGCCGCCCAAAACCGCTTCCTCAACATTTTCTCTGCTTACAATCAATTTAAGATTGCGCTGTTTTGCAAGTATGCTTATAGGAAAAATACCTTTTATGTAGTGCAGGTGGCCATCTAATGACAGTTCCGATGCAAACATATATCCTCGATGTTCAATCTTAATACCGGATACCAAGGCTAATCCTACGCCGATTGCCAAATCAAATCCCGAGCCCTGCTTTTTAATATCTGCGGGAGCCAAATTTATTGTAATTTTTTTGGGCGGTATATTAACTCCACTATTTATAAGTGCACTGCGCACCCTGTCTTTACTCTCTTTCGCTGCGCCTTCTGCAAGACCTATCATTGATATGGCCGGCAACCCGCGCAATGAATCTATTTCAACTGAAATATGTTGCGCTTCTATGCCTAAAACAAAAGCACTGTTTAATTTAACAAACATTATCTGATTTTAATGGAAACTACGGGTGAATTTCTACTTATCTGTCCATACTTATCAACCGATTTTACCCAATAATAGTATGTTGTATTTTTTTTCACATTTTTATCAATAAATGAATTATCTTCAGTTTCTGCAACCTTTTCTGACAATATAATAAAATGTCTCTTAAAAAGTATATATTTAACCACATAACCCTGCACCCTATCCCACTGTATAAGCACTGAACCATCGTCTAATTCCTTAACCGAAATGCCTTTGGGGGCATCGGGTATAGGATAGGTTGTTACACTCGCAACCTCTTTAGATTTGCCCTCTATATTATCTTTATCTAATGCATCAACCTTGTAGTAATAGGTTGTTCCCGGATCGAGATTACTATCTTTATAGGACAATTTATCTGAGGTAACCTCAGCAATCTTTGAAAGAGATTCTAAAGATCGGCCTCTGTATATAATGTAATTTGTCACATCAGATGTATAACTGGGCCACCATTGCACCAAAACAGTTCCAGCACCTACAGGGGTAGCTGTAACTTTTCTTGCGTTTTGCGGTCTATATTTTGTTACAGCCTTTACTGATGCAACAATATCGCTCTCCACGCCGTCATAATTTACAGATGTAACCGAGTAATAATATGTAGATTGATCCTTTAATCCCTTGTCAACAAAAAATGTGTTCACATATCCCTTGTTCCTGCCTATCTTCTTAAAGGGGCCCTTTTTCGATAAACTCCTATATATGTTGTAATACGCAACACTTCTGTCTTTGGGCGGTTTCCATTGAAGAATAACCATCCGCGGCAGTCCGCTTTTTGCATATATATCCGTCACAGCTTCAGGTGGCGGCTGTGTTGTGGCTGATACCACTGCTGAGGGCGTGCCTACAAATTGTTTGCTGAATGCTGATATTTTATAGAAATATGTTGCGCTATTTTCTAAATGTTTTAAGAATCCGCCATTATCCAAATATTCGGTTGAAAAGACGCCTCTTGTTCTACCTATCTCTTTAAAAGGTCCGGTTTTGGATGACGACCTATATACTATGTATCCATCTATGTGCATATTCTCAACATTCACAGGATTCCATTTAAGCTGAACACTTTTAATCCCACCTTTTGCGCTTATGCCTGTAACCGGCGGTATATTGGAATAGATCTTTCTCTTCTGCAATGTAGTACAGCTTGATATCAATAAAATTCCCATAATCATCAACATAAATTTTTTCATAAACAGCCTCCTTGCTTTATAAGTCTTTTGATATCCTCCGGCAATGGAGAATAAAATGATATATATTTTTTTGTGGCTGGATGTATGAAACCCAAATAAAATGCGTGCAACGCTTGACGTTTCATATTATCTTTTCTGCCGCCATAGGTGCTATCACCCACCAATGCATGATGAATATGGCTCATATGCACACGAATCTGATGTGTCCTTCCGGTTTCTAACTCAAATTTCACTAAATCCATACCATTCAATCTTTTTATCACCTTAAAATGTGTAACAGCATCTTTACCATTTTTATCAATAGCAAAGATCTTGCGGTTTTTACGATTCCTTCCGATGGGGGCATCTACCTTGCCCGCTTGCTCTTTTAAGTGTCCCGTTACAATCCCTATATATTTTCTTTTAATAGTATGGTTAAAAAATTGTTTTGCAAGCAAAAAGTGAGCCTCATCATTTTTTGCCAATACTATAAGACCGGATGTGTTTTTATCAATTCTATGCACAACCCCCGGTCTCATAAGCGCGCCTATGTTAGATAGTTCCACACCCCTATAAAGCAGTGCGCCAACCACACTTTCTGATTCTTTTCCGGCACCCGGATGCACAACCAAATTATTTGGTTTATCCACAACAACAATGTGATCATCTTCATATATAACATTTATAGGTGCATCCGCAACACTAACTTCAACTGCCTTTTTTTCAGGAACTGTTATTTCAGCACAATCCCCTGCTTTAATCTTATAATTTTTTGCAACATAATCGCCGTTTATCTTTACAAATTTATCCTTTAGCCAATGCTGTATCCGATTTCTTGGTATATTTAAAATATCTGCAAGAACACTGTCTATTCTTAAGCCTATATGCTGCTCATCTATTTGGTCTATGATAATATTTTCATTATAGTTCATTTAGTTAATTATATTGTCGTATAAATTTTGTATATTCGGTTTTGTATTTACGGATTCCGGCTCCGGCGGTTTGGACAGCATCTGCAGAACATCATCCGTTACGCCTTTTGGAACCGGGAATATCCCTATGGGCTTATCTTTTAATGCATTAGACATAAAATCTATCCATATAGGCAGCGCCGCCCTTGCACCTTCAGCACCTTTAAATATTGTTTTATCGTTATCATATCCTACCCATACACCGGCAACAAGGTGCGGGGAGTACCCTATAAACCAGGCATCGCGAAAACCGTTTGTTGTTCCTGTTTTACCCGCTAATGGTCTATGTAATATTTTAGCCCTTCTTCCTGTACCGTAATTTATCACATTCTTTAGCATACCATTAAGTATAAAACCGTTCAGTTCTGAAAATTTCCTCTCTAAATGGGGTTTATCTTGATAGATTACATTATTTTTTCTATCTGTTATCTTTGTTATAAATATGGGCTTGGGCAAAAGTCCATAGTTATCAAATGCGGCATAAGCTCTTACCATCTCTATAAGTTTCACAGAAAAAGAGCCCAAGGCTATTGATAGATTACGCGGGATTTTTTCCGATATACCCAATTTTTTTGCATTGCTTATCACATTATCCACACCTACATCATTCAAAAGTTTGATCGTAGCAACATTAATAGAGTGCACCAAGGCATACATAAGGGTTATTGTGCCGTGAAATTTGGAAGAATAATTCTCAGGACGCCATTCCCGGTGATTAAACCTAAATACGACAGGTGAATCATCTATCGTATCTGTGGGCATATATCCCTCTTGCAGCGCTGTTAGATAGACAAAGGGTTTGAATGAACTGCCCGGTTGTCTTTCCGCCTGCAACGCGCGGTTAAATTGGCTTTTTTTATAATCAAAACCACCTATCATTGCCTTAACATATCCTGTCTTTGGATCCATAGCAAGTAAAGCCGACTGCAACCCTCTATATCTTCCTCTAGATAATCTAAGTACACCTTTCTTAACGGCTATAAATGCATATCTTTGCAAGTGCATATCCAATGTTGTGTATACCTTAAATCCGCTTTTATATATAACATCTTCGCCATATTTATTTATTAAATAACTTCTTATGTAATCCGTAAAATAGGGAGCCATTAATATGCCAAAAATATTTGGGCCCTGTTTTTTTAAAACAATTCTACTATGCATAGCCTTGGCATACTGATTACGGTTTATGAAATTGTTCTTCAACATCCGGTTTAAAACATATATCATCCTTATTTTAGCTCTATGCGGATGTTTATACGGATTATAGGCACTTGGGGCTTTTATGAGCCCAGCCAAAAGCGCTCCTTCTGCAATATTTAAATCTTTTGCATTTTTATCAAAATATGTTCTTGCCGCAGATTCAATGCCCCACGCTCCGGATCCGAAATAAACGGTGTTCAAATACATTTGAAGTATTTTATCCTTTGAATAGCGTTTTTCTAATTCGTATGAGAGTATAATCTCCTTTATTTTTCTGCTAATGGTTTTTGATGGAGAAAGGTATATATTTTTTATCAATTGCTGTGTAATAGTGCTACCGCCCTCTACAAATTTTCTGTGTACCACATCTGTCAAAAATGCCCTTAAAATACCAAGTATGTCTATTGCACCATGTTCATAAAAATTAGCATCTTCTGCTGCTAATACTGCATGCCTTGCGGCAATCGAAACCCCATTTAATTTCACCGGTATTCTATTCTGAAGTCCAAAGCTTGCTATCAATTTTCCATCCGAAGAAAACACTTTTGTAGGAAGTGCCAAAATATCAACATTAACTTTTTCTTGCGCAATGTCTTTCACCTGTGTATATAGTGAAAAAACATAAATCCCCGCACCTACTACAACAAAAAATAGTAGCGTAAAGAAAAGTGCTACAACTGTTTTAATAAATTTTTTCATCGCAATTCTATATCATACGATAATTTTATATTTGTATCATAATGCAGCTTGCCTTTCGCCAGCTTTAAATAGTATTTCATTCCCTCTACATTATGTTTTTTAATTTGAATAACAGCTTTGGCAAAATAGGGTTCGTAATAATCTGAACTTTTTAAAATGGACTTTGTAAGAAAGTTATCAGCGGCATTATCAAACCCTGCCAAAAGATAACCCAAGCCGAGTTTGTAATAATCCAAACCCGTGTAATTCTGCATATTGTACATAGCTTTATACGCTTTATTGGGCTCACCTCTTATAAAATAAAAATCAGCCAGCATTCTCTGCGTATGTTCTGTCCCATAATATTTGTTAAAATATTTCAATATCGTTTCATAAGAGGATGTATCCATAGGCATATGAAGATAACGTTTTATATCCTCGGACAAATTTAAGAAATTTAGATCTTTGTCTACTGCCGCTTTTATATTTAAAACAACAAATTTTTCACTACTTGTCAATTGTTTGAAATGCTCCTGACTATATTTACCTCTCAGAATCACATTGGACATTACATATAAATCCATAAATTTTTCCTGCAGATTGTGTATTTTTATGCGGCTTACAAAATTCTGCATAGCAATCATAGAATCTTCGTTGTCTAATTCCAATTGATGCACTATAGATAGTCCAAGATACGGCATAGGAAATTCCCTATATTTATTATTCAAGGATATAAATAATCTTTTGGCTGATTTTAGATTGTGATTCTTAAGCTGCATTATAGCCGCATTATACATTAAAATAGGATTATTTTTCTCTACATTTAACGCAGATAAATAATATCTCAAAGACTGTTTTAGTCTGCCCTGCAAATATAGTTTTATTGCCCTTTGCGATAAAAGCACAGCCTTTGCCTTATCTGCACTTGTCTTATATTCTGATTCCGCTTTTAAAAATAGCCCTAAGGATTTATATACATTGCCCATTTCCATATTATTGTTCAACTTCATTGTTAATTTAATAGGCTTTAGATACATATTTAGTATCTCTGCAGCCACAAGATAAGGTATGTGATTTTTGTCTATAAAACTCTCAAGTGTATCACCGCTGACAAGATACGGTTTTATAAATATATGTTTGGACAGTTTTGCTTTATGTTTGTTCAATCTTGCATAATAAAGCGATTTATCAATATTGCCGGCGCGCATATACAAAAGAGATTCCAAATAATTCTTCTGTGGTATTTTATCAAACTCTATAAAAGAACTTTTAGACAAATAATTAAAAGCGGCCGCATAATTTCTGTTGTTTATATCCAACAAAGCCAAATTATAATATGCGCTATCATCGGAATATTCGGATATCGCCTTGTTGAAATTATTATACGCCGATTTTACATTGCCGTTAGCTAAATTTATACATCCCAACATATTATTCAATAGAACATTATTGGGTCTTTTAGTAATAAGATTTTTTAAATTATTATACATATTATTGTAATTCGTTTTTGTTATATAATCGTAGTACACTTCCATAAGTTTTATTTTATATGAAGATATATTTTTTTGCTTTAAAGTCATTATAACCTGTTTTGCTTTGTTATATTGTTTGTTCATCATATATACTCTGAAAAGATTAAAGTACGCATCAGCATAATTGGGGTTATTTTCTATACTGAACAGTAAATAATCTACTGTTTTATCAAATAGAAAAGATTTGGCTGACTTTATATCTCCCAGTTTTAAAAATATTAAGCCTATGTTGTAATATGACATGTAAATATTTGAGGTTGCATGTTCTAATTCATTAATTGCAGCATTGAATTTACCGTTTTGCTCAAGCCTGATGGCGTTAATAAAATGAACATCGATCGATGAATTATATATTTTGGGTTTGACCTGCACCTTTTCATTTTTTTTCTTTTTTATTTCAACCTTTGCGGGTTTTTTTACTATTGTTTGTTTTTTTGCAGGCTTTAGAAAGAGATAAGCTAATAAAAAAACAACTATTATTAAAATGCCTATTATTAAAAAAACAAACTTATTTTTTCTGGGTTTTAAGGGTAGAGGAGGCGACTCCTCTACCCTTGTCTTTTGATTTTCTTGCGGCTCTTCTTTATCTTCTTCTATTACTATAACTTCATCGTCTTGGTGCTTGTCTTCTTTATCACCCATATTTATTGTATACGGTTAATAAAGTCTTTAAACACCTTCATGCCTTTTACAATGTTTTCCATACTTGTCGCAAACGATACTCTTATATAATTATCATCGCCAAATGCTATGCCCGGAACCACAGCAATATGTGCATACTCAAGCAAAAGCATAGAAAAATCCATAGAGTTGTTAATTTTATGGCCATTATACGACTTTCCATAAAATGCAGAAACATTAGGAAATATATAAAATGCGCCTTTAGGATTCACGCAAGTTATATTTTCAATGCTATTCATTTCATTCACTATATAATTTCTTCTTTTCTCAAATTCCTTTCTCATTATTTCCACGCTGTCCTGCGGTCCGTTCAAGGCTTCAACAGCTGCCATCTGTGAAATAGATGTGGGATTGGATGTGCTTTGAGACTGCAGCTTTATCATAGCAGCTATAATTTCCTTATCTCCGCACGTGTAGCCTATTCTCCATCCTGTTGTAGCATACGATTTGCTTGTGCCATTCACAACAAGTGTTCTTTTATAAGCATCATCAGATAGTGTTGCTATACTTACGGGTTTATATCCATCAAACACTATGTCTTCATAAATTTCATCTGATATGATCCAAAAATCGTGTTCCTTTGCTACATCTGCTATAAACTCAAGATCCTTTTTGCTATATGTTACACCTGTAGGGTTGCCGGGATTATTTAAAATAAGCATCTTTGTTTTATCCGATATAGCTCTTAAAAATTTATCTTTATTAAGAACAAATTTGTCTTTCTCATCCGTTTTTACAATAACAGGGGTTGCGCCGACAAATTTCACTATAGCTTCATATGTAACCCAATATGGAGCCGGTATAATAACCTCATCTTGTTTCTCAAGCATAACGGCTCCAATATTATACAATGAATGTTTCGCACCTACGGATATACATACCTGATTTCTCTCATAATCCAGGTTGTTATGTCTTTTTTCTTTCATAACAACAGCATCTTTTAACTCATTAATGCCGCCTGCCGCAGTATATTTTGTAAATCCGTCTCTGATAGCTTTAATGCCTGCTTCTTTAATGTTTTCGGGTGTATCAAAATCCGGTTCACCTGCAGAAAATGTTAGCACATCAATGCCCGATGCACACATATCTTTAGCCTTTGCACTAATCCCAATTGTCATAGACGGCTCGATTGAACCAATAGCCTTGTTCAGTTTACTTTTGCTCATACAATACTCCTTTGTTAATATTTTAATTTATCTTTCATATGTTTAATCACAATTTCAGGCACAAACTGGCTGATATCACCCTTGTTGTAAAATATCTCTTTTACTATACTGGAACTCAAAAAAGAAAATTTGATATAGGGCATCATATACATAATCTCTACGTTCTTATTGAGCCGCCTATTCATGAACGCCATTTGAAGTTCATATTCAAAATCCGAAACTGCGCGCAACCCTCTTACAATAACCTTTGCGCCATGATTTTTAGCAAAATCTACAAGCAATCCATTCACGCCCTTGACCTCAACATTTTTCAAACAAGGATTTGCATTAATCACTTCTCTTGTTATCATCAGCCTCTCTTTAAAATTGAACAGTGGTATCTTGCTTGAATTTGTTGCAACAGCTACTATGACATGATCAAAAATAGATTGAGCCCTTTTTATAATATCCACATGACCATTTGTAATTGGATCAAATGTGCCTGGTACAACAGCGATTCTATTATCCATTTTCACCCTCAAAATAATCTAACATATTTTTACCGAATTTTTTACTTTTAATCTTAAAAAACCTACAAAATTTATCCTCTAAAATCACATTAGACTTATGCTCTACGCACACATAAATATTACTATTCGCCCTCTGAAAAAAAATCTTTAAAAAAGCATTTATATCAAAGCTGTACGGTGGATCAATGTAAGCTAAATCTATTCTATCTATGTATGGCGTATATAAAAAACGTTGGGCATCTATTTTGTATATGTGCACATTGTCCCTACCAAATACACCAATATTTTTAGAAATAATATCAACGCTTTTTGGGCTGCTATCCACAAAAAACACCTCTTTAGCACCACGCGATAGTGCCTCTATGCCTATGCTGCCGGTACCGGCAAACAGATCCAAAAATATAGCACCTTCTACTTTAAACTGCACCGTATCAAAGAATGATTTCCTAACTATATTGCGGGTCGGCCTTAAAAACCTATCCTTTTCAAAATATATTGATCTATTTTTAAGACTACCTGATAATATTCTCAATTGCACCTTCTCAATATATCAAATCTTTCGACATTTATATCGGCACAAATATACACAAATTCATTGGGGTTTCCAATACTTTTTTCTGTATCGTCTATATTATATATTTTTTCTATATCAATATACACAACTCTTAAATTATGTGTAAAAAACTCATATTTACCCTTTTTAAGCTGTCCCCTTAATTTTAGATATATTCTGTCTTTTGATTTCTTTTCCACAATTGCAATAAAATCGCAATTTCTCTCATATCCCGATGATTTGATATATTGCATAGGCTTATCTTTATAAAATCCCAAAGAATACGGCCTGTGGCTTATCTTCTTAAGCTCATCCATATAAAACGGTATTTTTGCTTTATAGTCACCGCCCGACAAAATTGTATCTACAGCATCCCTGTAAACCGCCGTTGTAACAGCTGTGTAATAAACACTTTTCATTCTTCCTTCTATCTTAATTGATGAAACACCTGCATCTATTATCTCATCCAATATTTCTACCGCACACATATCGTAGGAGTTGAATATAAATGATCCCTCTTTGTGCTCCTCAATAGTTATCGGAGCGTCTTTTCTCGTCTCCTCAACAACAGTGTATTTCCATCTACAGCTTTGTGCGCAGTCACCTTGATTTGCGCTTCTTCCGGTAAGATAGGAGCTTAAAAAACACCTGCCCGAATATGCCATACACATAGCGCCGTGAACAAACACCTCCAGATCTATGGAACTGTTTTTAACAAATGATCGTATATCGTTTATATCCATTTCGCGCGCCGCTACAATACGTTTAACATTGTAGCGCTTTAATATGCGCGCCGCATAAGAATTTGTTATATTGGCCTGCGTGCTCATATGTATAGGTATATTGGTCAACTCATTTACTACATTTAATACACCCAGATCGGATACTATCAGGGCATCCGGAGGATAGTTATTCAAAAATTTAAGAAAATCTATCAATTCATCAAATTCTTTATCAAAAAGATAAGAATTGAGCGTAAGATAAAATTTTCTGCCGCTTTTATGAACAAACGCTATCGCCTCTTTTATCTGATTTTTATCTAAATTGCCTGCCCGCGATCTTAATCCAAATTTTTTATATCCTGAATATACAGCATCGGCGCCGTAATCAATTGCTATCCTTATCTTTTCCAAATTGCCGCCCGGGCTTAACAACTCAACCATAATAAATGTTGATTCTATCAACATAAAAATAAAAGTAAAGGGTTTATAAAATATAATATTTATGTTATCATAAACCATCATTTTTGGTGGAGGTAATTATGAACCTATCTGAAAAACTATATAATTCCATGGCATCCTCTCCAAACACGCCGTTTGTATTTGAAAATGAACACTATACATTCGGTGATATTGACACAATGTCAAGAAAAACAGCCGCGTTTTTAAAAGATATCGGTGTGAAGTTCGGAGACAGGGTGGCACTGCAAATGCCAAAATCAATGGAGTTCATCTATTTTCACCTGGCAAATCTAACAATCGGCGCTATTAGTTTGCCTTTAAACACAGCATACGGCGCAAAAGAGATTGAGTATTTTTTGAGCGATTCTGAGAGCGCTTTTTTTGTAACCTACAAAGAAAATTATGTAAGATTAAAGGATATACTTAATAGATTAAATATTAAAACAGTTCTCATAGATGCCGCATCAGATAATACAATTTTTTATCAAGATGAGATAAAAAATTACACGCCCATAAAACCCGATTTTCCTGCCAAGGGCAGCGATACCGCTATGATAGGATATACATCCGGCACAACC
>CAJXLZ010000012.1 GCA_913056505.1 uncultured Desulfurellaceae bacterium | reverse complement strand
GAAAAGGGAGTATGAAACACGTCTTAGAGAAATGGTAAAATTATGCAATTTTCACAAGATTAAACTGCACATTGGCAAATATAATACAAAAAGGTGGTTTAAACTTACAAAACATTACAAACAGGATAAAGAAGGCGGTAAAAGGTGCACAATATGTTATGCTTATCGTATGTTTGAAACAGCAAAATTGGCAAAACAAAAAGGCTTCGATTATTTCACGACAACACTATCTGTGAGCCCTTTGAAAAGGTACGATAGTATAGCGCACATAGGTAAAACATTATCAAATAAAATGGGTATAAAATTCGAAGATACCGATTTTAAAAAGAAAGATGGATTTAAACGCTCCGTAGAACTATCAAAACAGTTCAATTTCTACAGACAAAACTATTGCGGATGTGTATATTCTTTGAGGGAGAGCTATGAAAAAAGAACAAATTGAGGGTCTTATTGAAAAATATAACTTTAAACTTGAGGAAACACATATTTCATGGGTGCTTATTGGAAACAATTTGGTTTATAAGATAAAAAAACCGGTGAATTTTGGATTTTTAGACTATTCAACATTGGAAAAAAGACTTGAATATTGTAAAAAAGAGATCGAATTAAATTCAAGATTTTCGAAAGATATATATTTGGGTGTTTCAAAAATAGTAGAGACGCAAAATGGTCTGAATTTTGATAAGGAAGGTATACTTATTGACTACTGTGTAAGAATGAAAAGGATGCCAAAAGAGAGAATGATGGATGTGCTTATTAAAGAAAATAGGGTTGAAGAAAAGCACATTAAGGCTCTTGCTGAAAAAATAGCTGAATTTCATAAAAATGCCCTGACAAATGAACGCATCAGGCAATTTGGAACAGTTGAGGTGAACAAAAAAAACACAGATGAGAATTTTGAACAGACAGAAAACGGCGTGGGCGATTATATAGAAAAATATCAATATGAAAGCATAAAAAACTATACTAATGATTTTTATAAAAACAACAAAGAGCTATTTGAAAAACGTATAGAAGACAACAAAATACGCGACTGCCACGGTGATCTATATTCACGCAATATTTGTATAGAAAATGAACATAAAATCTATATTTATGACTGTATAGAATTCAATGAGCGATTTAGATATTCAGATGTAGCAAGCGATGTCGCATTCTTAGTGATGGATTTGGAAAACTATTCAAGATATGATTTATCAGAGCTATTTCTAAAATACTATATATCATTTTCAAATGACACAGAACTAACTAATATAATGGATTTTTACAAGATCTATCGGGCGTATGTAAGGGGGAAAATTGCATTTTTTCAGCAAAACAGGCAAGAAGCTCGTAAATATTTTGATTTGGCCTTTGGATATCTGCCTAAAAAATTTAAGCCTAAATTAATAATGATGTGTGGTCTGACAGGTTCTGGGAAGAGTTATCTTGCTAATGGACTGAAAAAGGAATTGGATGCTGTAACTTTAAGATCGGATGTTATAAGAAAAAAGATTGTTGGTATGAATCCATACGAAAGGGATCTATCAGATTTTGGTAAAGGTATCTATTCAAAAGGGATGAGTGACAAAGTATATGATGAAATTAAAAAACTTGCATATGAATCCTTGCGTAAAGGTAAAAACACGATACTTGATGCAACCTATCTTTTAGAAAAGTATAGAAACAGTGTAAAAATGTATATGAAACGTTTAAATATTGAGCCTATTATTGTATATGTTAATGTAGATGACAAGACGGCATCGGAACACTTTAAAAATAGGAAGCAGGAAAGGGGTGTTTCAGACGGGCGTTATGAAATATATAGAAAACAGAAGAAGATATTTGAGAAACCGGATAACTGCATAATGCTTAGCGCAAAAGCAAGTTTGGAAGAAAATCTAAATATAGTCAGGGGCCATTTGTCGTGAAAAGATTGAGCGCTGTTTTTTATCTTTGGCTTCTTGCTGTGCTGTTTTTATCCACCTATAACTTTTCAAATGTGGAAGCGCCGAAGAATTCCGATAAAATCATACATTTTATAATATATTTTGTAACAGCTTTAATAACCTATGTTTACTTCCTTAAATTTATAATAAATAGAGGGCTGCTTGTGGTTGCATCTGTTATTTTTGCCTCTTTTTATGGATTTTTAATGGAGTGTGTTCAATATTTTTTACCATATAGAAGTTTTTCGCTCAGCGATGAAGTTGCAAATACTTCAGGCGCTGTAGTTTTCGGCATTATTATACTTTTATCTAAAAAGGAGGGATTATATGAAACTTGGCGTAAACATTGATCATGTCGCAACAATAAGAAATGCGCGTATGACAAATGAACCCGAACCAATATATGCTGCCCTGCTAGCACAGGAAGCAATGGCAGATGGCATAACAACACATCTAAGAACAGATAGGAGACATATACAGGATAGGGATCTATATCAGATAAAGGAGATTATAAAGATAAAATTAAACCTTGAAATGAGCTTAAATAGGGAAATTGTGGATATAGCTTTGGATGTTGTGCCAGATCAAGCAACGCTTGTTCCAGAAAATAGGCAAGAATTGACAACAGAAGGCGGCATTGATGTTATAAAAGAGTTTGACAGGATTAAAGATGTGGCAGAAGAATTGAAAGCAAAGGATATATTCGTCAGTCTATTTGTTGACCCCGATATAAAGCAGATAGATGCAAGTAAAAAATCAGGTGCTCAAGCCGTAGAACTGCATACAGGCAATTACGCAAACGCAAAGAAGGGCGATATATCAATGGAATTGGAAAGGCTTAAAAAAGCTGCAGAATATGCAAAATCTATTGGATTGGAGGTCTATGCCGGACATGGGTTGACATATGAAAATGTAAAGCCCGTAGCCGCAATAAAAGAGATAACCGAACTCAATATAGGCCATACTATCATTGCAAAGAGTGTTTTTGTGGGATTGAAAGAAGCCATAAGGCTTATGAAACAACTTATAAATGAAGCTTAAATGGATATAGGCATAGATATTGAAGAGGTTGATAAAATAGAGAAAGCCCATAAAAAATGGGGCAATAGATTTTTAAACAGACTTTTTTCCAAAGCGGAGATCGATTATTGCTTCAGAAAATCTAATCCCTATCAATCGCTGACAGGTAGATTTTGTGCAAAGGAAGCTGTTTTTAAGGCAACAGATGAAACGTTAAACTTTAGGGATATTGAAACCCTAAATGATAAAAATGGAAAACCTTATGTCTGCATAAATGGTAAAAAAAGAGAAAATATAAAGATTTCAATAAGCCATACAAAGAGATATGCTACGGCCGTGGTTATTAACATAAGCCAATAATGAACGAAAGAGAAGCTTTTATAAAATTTAAGTCTATTTTGGACTCATTAGAGCCCTACTCTATTGATCTGACTTTGGAGAGAATAAGAGCCTTTTTGCAGGCAATAGGCAATCCGCAAAACAACTTTAAGTCTATAATAATTGGTGGTACAAATGGTAAAGGCAGCATCTGCCAATTTTTAACGGATGCTTTTATAGATGCGAATTTCAATGTCGGCACATATACCTCTCCCCACCTAATTCAAATTAATGAACGTTTCAAGATCAATAATAAGGCTGTATCGTATAATCAACTGCTTTCTAAAGCGCTCTATATCAAACAAAATATGAAAAATCACCGTCTCACATACTTCGAATTTCTAACCGCTCTGGCGTTTGTTTTATTTAAAGATTCGGGTATCGATATAGCTATTTTAGAGGTTGGAATGGGCGGTGAATTTGATGCTACAAATGTTGTTGATCCGATTTTAAGCATTATAGCAAGAATATCTTTGGACCATGAAGATCATATTGGAGATACAATAGATAAGATTACATTAACAAAAAGCAAAATTATTAAGCGTGTCGGTGTGATTGCCAAAAACTCCACAATTGTTATCAATGTTATCAAACAAAATTGCAAGGCAAAACTATTTTTTGTCGATGAAAGTTATCTGAAAAAAGCAAAATCTATGCAGACAATGATGCAAGGGTATATAGTTTATGAAAATCTATCCACTGCCTTATTATCCATTGATGTATTGAATAAATTATATGGTTTTAATCTAAGATATGATCCATGCAAAAAAAGCTTCTGGCCTGGACGCTTTGAGATAATAAGATCAAAGGACAAAACCTATATTTTTGACGGCGCTCACAATAAAAACGCTATTTTCAAGCTTATATTGTCTTTAAAAAAATATGAGAATAAAACATTAATATTTTCATCGCTTAAGCGCAAAGACTGGAAAAATGCACTAAAAGCACTTATGCCGCATTTTAAGACAATCAAACTGACCAAGATATCGAACCATAGGCAGGCACTAAGCACAGAAAGTGCGCAAGAGTTTCTAAAAATCAACGGATACCGAGGTGCTATCGAAACATATAAAAATGTAAATGAAGCTCTTATTTCCACATTTAAAGAAAACAGCACAAATTATATAATAGCAGGCTCTCTATACTTGGTAGGCGAAGCCAAAGCATGTGCACTAAACAATCTATTTCTACCGTGATACTATGATAATTCTTATATCATTTACATTTGTCCCCGTTGGTCCAGTAACAACAATATCGTGGGAACTTTTGAGAATTGAGCTTGTATTATGATCTTTTATTAACTTATCAAGATCTATGTTCTTATTTATCCAGATTTTTCTGCTGCTGCTGTCAACTATTCCGCCAGCATAGTCCGTAGGACCATCCGTACCGTCAGAGTCAATTGAGGCAAAAACGATATCGAAATCAGTAGGAGACATCATCGCAAAACCGACTGCGCATTCCTGATTTGGTCCACCCATCCCACCTGAATGGTCCAAGGTGACAGTCGTTTCTCCACCACTGATAATTACAGCAGGTTTTTGAATGGGGAGATCTGATTTCGCTACTTCTCTTGCAATGCCTGCCATAACTTTACCAACCTCTATACTTTCTCCTTCTATTTCTGAAGAAAGTATCAATGTATTAAAACCACGGGATTTCGCCTCTTTTTCTATTGATTTAAGCGCGCTCATATTGTTTATTAGAATTATATTGCTAACCCTTGAAAAATAGTTACTTCCTTCCTTTGGCGTCTCAGGTATATTTCCTTTCATTCCCTTCTTGATATGAGAAATGACAGTTGAAGGAATATCATCCATTATATTGTATTTTTTAAGAACTCTAAAGGCATCTTCGAAAGTTGTATTATCTGGCACAGAAGGGCCTGAACTTATTGTATCAAGTCTATCACCCACAACATCTGAGATAATTAAACTAACGACTCTAGCAGGATACGCCATTCCCGCAAATCTACCACCTTTTATCATTGATATATGCTTTCTTACTGCATTTATTTCTTCTATATTTGCTCCAGAAGAAAGTAAAAGGTCACTTGTTTTCTGCTTATCCAATAGAGATATTGCATCTGAAGGTAATGGAGTCAGAGCAGATCCACCACCTGAAACCAAAAGAATAATAAGATCATCTTTTGTTGCCCTGTTTGCAATCTCCACAATTTTTCTTGCCGCTTTTAAGCCCTCTACAGAAGGAATTGGATGACCTGCCTCTATAACTTCTATCTTTTTTAATTTTCCGCCATACCCAAACTTTGTAGAGACAATACCTTCAGTTATTCTTTTATTTAGGATTTCCTCAATTGACCTAGCCATTGTGTAGGAAGCCTTCCCAAAACCAACAACATATAAATTTCTAATTTTAGAAAGATCTATTGAAATACCACCAAACATTAGATTATCTTTATTTAAAGAGACATTTTCTTTTACTGCTAAGTCTGGTTGAGAACTCTCAATAGCAGTATTTATTAAATCAATTGCAACCTGACGAAGACTTATAGAAATAGGCCTTCCTTGTAAAATTTCTTTTCTATTTTTTACCCATTCCTCCATATTACCTCTTAATTTTTCTTTTAATATACATTATATAGAAATTTAAAAATTTCTCAATTCGACCATCTTGCTTTTTTTGTTATTTTGTATATAATCAACATAATTATAGCTTAAAAATAAGGAGGGTTATATAAAATTGAGAAAGGTTTGGGAAGGAAAAAGTGTTTATCAAAAACAAAGGAGTTCAGATATATTATTAAAAAATTGCAATAATAACAAAATGAGTTCGGATATACCGAAGTGAGATAAAATATAAGTAGATAAAAGGAGATATAAAAGATGTTTGATACAGGAAACACAGCGTTTATGCTTGTCTCAACAAGTCTTGTGATGCTGATGACTCCGGGTTTAGCTTTTTTTTATGGCGGTCTTATCAGTAGAAAGAATGTTCTTTCAATAATGATGCAGAGTTTTGTATCAATGGGATGGACAACTATCCTATGGGTTACAGTAGGTTTTACAATGTGTTTTGGAAACGATATAGGTGGAATAATAGGGGGTGGAAGGTATCTATTCCTTCAAGGAATTACCGCCCATACAGCTTTTCCATCAAGTGCACATATTCCAATGCTGGTATTTGTAGCTTATCAGATGATGTTTGCGGTAATAACCCCTGCATTGATAACAGGTGCATTTGCAGGTAGGGTTAGGTTCAAGGCTTATATGATATTTCTAACAGTCTGGTTGCTTTTCGTATACTTCCCTTTAGTACATATGGTATGGGGTGGTGGAATATTCCAGCAATGGGGTGTCCTTGATTTTGCAGGTGGCATAGTCGTTCATGCAAGTGCAGGGTTTGCAGCATTGGCATCGGTTCTTTTTATTGGAAGGAGGAATGTTAAAAATGCGAAACCGCATAGCATCCCATTGGTTGCCTTAGGTACAGCTCTTTTATGGTTTGGATGGTATGGTTTCAATGCTGGAAGTGAGCTTAGAGTGAATTCCATAACAGCAAATGCATTTCTTAATACAGATGTTGCAGCATCATTTGCAGCGATAACATGGCTTATATTAGCGATTATCTTTGAGAAAAAGCCCAAGATCCTTGGTATGCTTACAGGTGCGGTAGCAGGTTTAGCAACGATAACTCCTGCAGCGGGATATGTGAATGTGCAGACAGCAATGTTAATTGGAATAGTAGCTTCAGTTGTAGTATATGCAGCTGTTGCATATAAAAATAGAAAAGGCTGGGATGATGCCTTAGATGTTTGGGGTGTACATGGGATGGGTGGATATACTGGAACGCTGCTCCTTGGTCTTTTTGGTAGCATAGCGGTAAATCCACATGGCTCAAATGGGCTATTTTTTGGAGGCTCAATATTCTTTGTTAAGGAATTTGCTGCTGTTACAATCACTGTAATCTATGCTTTCCTGTTTACCTATGTGGCTCTATGGTTGATTAATAAAATCACTCCAGTGAGGGTTTCTGAAGAAGTTGAAATAGAAGGGTTAGATGAATCTGAATTTGAAGAGGAAGCTTATTCTTAGTTACACAATGATGTACCTTTCATAAAAAAACGCCACTTCATAAACAAACGGGTATGCGGTTCGCTATGCTCCGCATGCCCCAAAACCGTTAGATAAAATTCGGTTTACACTGAACTTTTTAAAGAAAATTTCTATCATAGGTTAAGGTGATCAAACAATATTTAGCAAATTCTTGGCATTTTCTCCACAATAGGCATATTAAGCAACCTTTTTGTATCATAGCTTAAATTAAGCAACACTTTTGATGGATGATCCTTTGTGATTTCACCAATTATTTTAGCGTTTTGTCCTAGCGGGTGTTTATGAAGCACATCTAAAATCTTTGAAGCATCTTTTTGGTTTGCAACTATAACTATTTTACCTTCGTTTGCGCTGTAGTAAGGCTCAATACCAAGCATCTCAGAAATTGATCTAACCTCATCAGAAATAGGTATAAGCTCTTCAAATACCTCTACACCAAAATCTCTTTTATAACAAAGTTCATTTAAACACATAGCAAGCCCACCCCGTGTAGGATCTCTCATCCAATGAATATCTAAATCAGATTCAATAAGCGGTAAAATAAGGCCTGTTAGTTCAGTGCAATCTGATATCAAATTTGAAGTAAGATTAAAATTCTCTCGTTCATTCAGTATTGCAAAACCATGATCTCCAATATTACCAGTAACTATAATTTTATCGCCTTCTTTTATATTTAAGCCATCTATCGGTCTAATAATTTTTCCTATACCAGAAGTATTTATATAAAAACCTTTACCTGCCTCTACTACCTTTGTGTCACCACAGACTATCTTAACATTTGCTTTTTTTGCTTCATCTTTCATTGATTCAACAATTTTTTCTAAATCTTTAATTAAAAAACCTTCTTCCATAATAAATGCACTTGACAGATATAAAGGTTTTGCTCCTACACATAGCAAATCATTAACTGTGCCAGACACAGATAATTTTCCTATATCGCCACCTTTAAAAAAAAGTGGTTGTACTGAGTGAGAATCCGTTGTGAATGCTATATCGCCCAATATTGCGCTATCAAGACCCGCCTTTGCCTTAAATGTATTCTCTATTAAGCCAAGTGTTAGTTTACCACCAGAACCATGATCCATCGTAATTTTATCAAATTTCACCTTTAACCTCCCACCAATTTCTACAAGTACCCTCATCAGAAACCATGCATGGCCCAATGGGGTTGTAAGGAGTGCACAATCCCTTAGCATACAATGGGCACTGCGTTGGCTCTATAACGCCCAATATAACCTCAGCACACCTACAACCTTTTTGCTCTTCAATATACTTATTGCTGAATTGTATGTTAAATTTTGCTTTCGCGTTTAAAAAATTATATTTTGCATTAAAATCAAACCCGCTTTTGCGTATTATACCAAGGCCTCTCCATATACTGTCTGTTAAACCAAAAACATCATTAAGTGTTTTTTGGCCTAATTTATTGCCCTCGTATTTCAAAACTCTTTTATATTCATTTTCCGCTTTTGATGTTTTGTGCTCAATCTGATTTATTATCATAAGTACTGCACTTAGAATATCTGCTGGCTCAAAACCTGCTGCGACGCATGGCAACTTAAAATTGTCAGCTATTTTTTCATAAGCCGAAACCCCTGAAATGACACATGCATGACCTGGTAAAAGCAACGCATCAATGTTTATCTTTCCGGCTTTCAGTAGTTCTAAAACACCATTTGGTGTGTATTTATGTACGCTAAAAAAACTTAAGTTTTCAGGTAAATTGTAGTTCTTAATAACGCTTGCAACTGGCGCTGCTGTAGTTTCAAAGCCAACTGAGAAAAATATTACCTCTTTTTTAGTATTGCGTGCTAATTCAATAAGCTCATCGAGCCCATATACCATCTTCACATTTAATAAACCTGCTTTGCTTGCGCTGAATAGTGAGTATTGACTCCCTTTTACCCTCAACATATCGCCAAATGTAGCAATTATGCATTTGCTTTTATTTTTTATGCCAAAATTGATGATGGCATCAATATCTCTAGAGCTAGTAACACATACTGGACAACCAGGACCAGCAATCAATTTAATATTATTCGGCAATAGGTCTCTCAACGCATAGCGCATAATAGAGTTTTCATGTGTGCCGCACACATGCATAATGCGCAATAGACCAAAACTATTTGACTTTTTTTGAATAGCTTGTGCAAGTGATAAAACCAAATTTTTATCTTTAAATTTATTTAGATCCATCTGTAGTTCCTAAAAGACATTGATCAATCAGTTCAATATTTTCTTTTGCCTCTTGCTCATCTATCTTTGCAATGGCAGTTCCTGCATGCACAAGTACATAATCACCTACTTTAGGGTTCTCAATAACCATAAAAAAACAGTGTTTTTTTGTGTTCCCAGCCTCAACAACGCCGCTTATTCCATCTTCATAAATCTCAACAATCTGCATTGGTACACCTATGCACATAATGCCTCCTGTGCTAAATAAATTTGACCGATAGCTATTGAGCCATCGTTTATTGGGAATCGTGAGTTAAATATTACCTTTAGACCATATTGCGTAAGTTTTTTATATAAAGAACTAAATACGAGCTCATTTTGGAATACACCACCAGATAATGCAACAGTTTTAATGCCTGTATGCTTAGATATTGATACAGTATTTTCAAATACTGCCTGTGAAAATGTGTTGTGAAAAAGTTTAGCAGACAATAAATCACGTCTCTTTGCTATCTCTTTGAGTGTTTCTGAAAAGTCTATAATAAAATTATCGATCTTATAATCCAATATTTTGGATGATCTATGTTTTCTTGCCTCATACTCTAAAAGTATGGCAGACTGTGCTTCAAAGGTATTTTTGTGTTTTATATTAATTAATGCACTAACAGCATCAAATAATCTTCCGGCAGAACTTGTAAGTGAAAAGTCTAATTTAGACATAATGCCAATTGTATCTTTGTACTGCGTAAATAAAGATTTAGTATAATCAATATCACCTGTTATAGAGTAAATATAGGAAGCAGCTATCCTGTATGGTTCTTTAATGGCTTTTTCTCCAAAATAAAGCTTCATATATTTTAAATGACCTATACGCTCTATGTTGTTCTGCTGTTTAACAAAAAATTCGCCACCCCAGATATTTCCATCATCGCCAAAACCCGTGCCATCTAAAACAACGCCAATACAATCATCTTTATAGTTATTTTCAAATAGAACACTTGCAAAATGCGCTTTATGATGTTGCACTTCTAATACATTGTCAAAGTTTGATCTTGCATAACTGCTCGATAAGTAATTGGGGTGTTTATCACAAACTGCTATATTAACCTTTTTTATATCAAAGAACGATAAAAAATCGTCAACCTTTTTACAAAATTGCTCGTAATTTTTATAATTTGATAGATCGGATGTATATTGGGATAAAATAGCGCAATCTTTTAAGGTAACAGCAATATTATTTTTCATATCAGCACCTAACGCCAGAATATGTGGCTGTATGTTTTTTTGATAAAACGGCGAAGGTGCAAAACCCCTTCCATAGCGGAAAATAAGCTGTTTATTTGAGGAAAAATGCACTATGGAGTCTTCTATTGGTCTCAAAATTTTCCTATTGTTTAATAATACAAAATCTACACCTGTAAAATTTATAGCATCTATATCCCTATTAATTAATGGTAGCTCGCTGATATTTGCGCTTGTTGCAACAATTGCTTCAAGATTAGAAAAGTAAAACAGCAGTAAATGAATGGGCGCATAAGGCAGCATAATACCCGTAAAAGGGCTGTTTAGGTTTACAAATTTTAAGCTATCATTTTTTGATTTAGCAAACACTATCGGCTTTATTTGCGATTGCAGTATATCAATTTCTTTTTTTGACAAATAGACAAGTTTTTTGGCTATTTCAATATCTTTTGCAATAATTGCAAATGGCTTTTCTTCCCTGTGCTTAATGTGTTTTATTCTTTCAACGGCATGCTCATCCAACGCATTACAGATTAAATGATATCCACCAATACCTTTTAATAAACCAATTTGAGAGTTCATTAAATCAGAAGCCGTCTTTTTTACAGCCTCAATATCCTTGTATTTTACCTGTCTATTTTTCACATAAAAATAGCGAGGCCCACATTGGGTACAAGAGATTGTCTGTGCGTGAAAGCGTCTTTGCCTGTTGTCACTATACTCACTTGCGCACTTATCGCACATTTTGAAAACATTCATCGTAGTATTTGATCTATCAAATAGACCATCTTTTGCAATAGAAAATCGTGGGCCGCAATCCGTACATGTAATTAAAGGGTATAAAAAACGTCTATCTGAGCTGTCAAATAACTCTTTTTGGCAATTTTTACATATACCCAAATCGGGTGTAATATTCACATTTTTTTTCTCACTATTTTCGCTATATTTTATTATAAAACTTTTGTATGCAAATTTCTTTATTTTATAAACATTATATTCTATGGATTTGATAAAAGCATTTGGAGGCTTATTTTTAATAATAATTTTTTTTATATCAATCAAAGGACAATGGAATATATCTGCGCGTAGGTTCAAATGCAGAAACTGGTCTTGATAGGCTAAATAGGGTAGCAAAAGATGCAAAATATACTGTAAATTTTGGTACCTGTTCATCTTTTGGTGGTGTTCAAGCGGCATATCCAAAT
>CAJXLZ010000011.1 GCA_913056505.1 uncultured Desulfurellaceae bacterium | reverse complement strand
TGCCGATAATGTGTTGCCGCTATCTAAAAACGTGTTTAGAGTAAATAAGAAATTTATCAACAAGGCTGAATTAGGGTTGCTTTCGCCTATATATTAAAAAGGAGTGAATATGCCGGGCGTATATCCGTTTAGAGGTGTTGGGTTTTCAGAAAATATTAAAATAGATAATGTGATTGCACCTCCTTATGATGTTATAGATGAAGACTACAGACAAAAACTCAAAAGCAGTGATGAACACAATATTGTAAGAATTATTTTGCCAGATTCATATGAGGGCGCCAAGGATTTGATGAACAGTTGGTTAAAAGATAATACATTGAAATTTGATAAGCAGTGCTCGTTTTATATATATACATGCGAGTATGAATTAGAAGGCAAGATAGGTTTTGCCAAGGGTTTTTTGGGAGCGCTGAAACTGGAAGAATTAGGGGAACATATTAAACCGCATGAGAAAACACTCAAAGGACCGAAGATAGACAGATTTAACCTTATAACAAAAACTAATGCAATGTTTTGCCCTATAATGTCATTCTATTCCGGTGAAAATTTACCAATCAATTCCCTTATAGATAAAATTATTGTTCAAAGAAAACCGGATATATCAGCGAAATTAAGTAATGCTGTGCATAAAATTTATAAAATAGACGATGCAGACGATATATTGACTATAAAGAGTGCTATATCTGATAAAAATGTCATAATCGCAGACGGGCATCACAGGTATGAAACCGCTTTAATGATACAGAAATATTATAACGATAAGGGCATAAAAAACGGCGGCTTTGATTACATTATGACGCTCTTTATAGATTCTGACTCCGGTGGTCTTGCACTGTTGCCAATACACAGGGTTGTTAAAAAGGTAGACAATTTTCCGTTGTTTTTAGATAGATTAAAGAAATACTTTGATATAACGGAGGGTAGACAAAATGCTGATTTTGTCATGTATCATAATAAAAAATTCTATTCTTTGAAATTGAATTTTGAAAGAACGGGTGATATTTTAGATAGAACAGATGTTAGAATTTTTGAGAAATATGTATATGAGGATGTGCTATCTTTGAGTTTGGAGGATATAAAAAATCAGAAAATTACAGGGTATGCAAATTCGCAAGAAGAGGTGGTGGATATGGTGGACAAACATAGAGCTGAAGTGGGCTTTATTATGCATCCTATGAGTTATGGAGAATTGACTAAAATTGTGAATAGCGGTTTGACGGTTCCCCAAAAATCCACATTTTTTTATCCGAAGATACCAAGCGGTTTGGTAGCTTACCATTTTGACAGTATAAAAGGATGTAATAATGTTTGAAATTACAATAACAACAGATTTTGCCGCGGCTCATAGATTAAACAACTATAAAGGCAAATGTGAAAATCTTCATGGGCATAATTTTGCAGTTGAGGTTAGTGTCTTATGTAGCAAGCTCGATAGTGCATATATTGCTATGGATTTTAAAGATTTGAAGAGAATTGTAAATGATATAGTTGGTGAGCTTGATCATAAATTTTTAAATGACATAGAATATTTTAATAAAACAAATCCTACATCTGAGATGATAGCAAAATATATATATGAGAAAATTGATAAAAAACTTAACGGAGATTGCGGTTGCAAAATGGGCAGGGTTAGTGTTTACGAAAATAAAAACTCTAAAGCCACATATTATGAGGGGGAGTAATGGGAGAGAAATTGTCATTTTCGGATCTTATAGTCTCTTTGGCTCATACAGCGTATACGCAGTTAGGATTGATAGAAAACCCTTTTACAAAAGCCAAAGAAAAAGATCTTAAATCTGCTAAAGATACAATAGATCTTATAGATATGCTGCAGGAAAAAACAAAAAATAATTTGACAGAAGAAGAGGAAAAGCTTATAAAGGAGACGCTTTACGATCTACGTATGAAGTATTTATACGAAATGGATCAGAAGAGGTAGTTAGTTTTATACTATGAACAAATTAAAAGATATCTATAATAATTTAGATAAGATAGAAGATTTGCCGGCTTTTCCCGGTGTTGCGTTTGAAGTTTTAAGAATTACGAGAGACGACAATGCACAGATATCTTCATTAGAAAAAATTATCAGAAAAGATCCGAATATTGTTTCGCAAATATTAAAGATTGTAAATTCTCCGTTTTACAATTTATCCAGAGAAGTAAGCTCTTTAAACTATGCCATAAATCTGCTTGGGTTTGTAGAAGTTGAAAATTTGGTTATGGTTTCTGTAATGTTGAGCACTGTTAAATCGCTGCCGGTTCATAAAAGATTTAACAGGGATAAATTTTTGGAGCATTCATTCGGGTGCGGCATTACGGCAAAGACTATAGCCAATATATTGAATATTAACTTTTTAGGTGCAGAATTCAGCGGCGGTGTTATCCACGATATAGGAAAAGTATTGATTGATCTGTATGCGCCGGAGGCATTGGACAGTATATTGGAAAATGCTTACACCAAAAACATATCCTTTATTGATTCGGAAAATGAGTTGTACGGAATCAACCATACACAGTTAGGCGAAAAACTGCTGAGCATATGGGGATTGCCTAAAGATATGCTGGATGTTGTTAGACATCATCACAATCCTAAACATGCAGATAACGATGTTCTTGTGTCTGTTGTTCATGTTGCGGATCTTTTAACATACTCAGAGGGCATAGGATTCGGTGGGAACTATGCAAAGTTTACGCTTGAAGATGATGAGGGATGGAAAATTCTGCTGGATAAAATTAATATGTCCAAAACATTGGATTTAGAGATGTTCACATTTAGGCTATATGAAGACATAAAAGAGCAGAAGAAATTATATTTATGAGGAGAATTATTTAAGTGCAAGATAGTATGAACAGCCAAACTTTTGAAGCATTAAGATCTTTTATATATGAACAATCCGGGATTTTTTTTGAGAAGTCAAAGGAATATCTTTTATCAAGTAGACTAAAAAAAAGAATAAGAGAGCTAAATTTGAATAGCTTTGAGGAATATATTGCGTACCTGAAATCCACATCATCACGCGGAGAACTACCGAAATTATTTGATGCTATAACTATTAATGAAACCTATTTCTTTAGACACATAAACCAAATTAATGCATTTAGGGACATTATAATGCCTGATGTGTTGAAACGCAAAAGAACTGCCAATATATGGAGCGCTGCTTCTTCTACGGGCGAGGAGCCTTATACTTTAATCATTGCTCTAATGGAAAAATATGGACAGGCTATACCTGCTAAAATACTTGCATCTGATATCAGCCAAGAGGCTTTAAATAAAGCTAAAGATGGTGTATATAATGAATATTCTTTAAAAGAGTTAAGTGTCGACACTAAATATAAATTTTTTGATACGATAAAACCCGGTTCCTACAAAATAAAGGATTTAATTAAAAACAAGTGCATTTTTAGAAATATCAATTTAAACAATCATACAGAGCTCAATAGAATAGGAAAAATGGATGTAATCTTTTGCCGAAATGTGCTTATATACTTTAACAAAGAATCACGACAGAAAGTTATAGATAAAATGTATGATATTCTAAACCCAGGCGGATATCTGGTGCTTGGCGCTACAGAATCCATATCGAGATTAAATACAAAGTTTAAACTATGCCACTTCAAAAAGGCACTTGCTTATCAAAAGGAAATTTAATTAGCGAGTGGATCTATAAGCCGGGTTCTGTTTAAGATGACCATTTATCTAAGCGGCCCACCCGAGAACTTTTGGATAAGGGCAAAATCCATAGCTCCCCTATTTGGCCTTGCTCCAGGTGGGGTTTGCCGTGCCTTTTGATATTACTATCCAAAGCGGTAAGCTCTTACCTTACCTTTTCACCCTTACCGATTTATGAAAGTATCGGCGGTATTTTTTCTGTGGCACTTTCCTTTGGATCGCTCCAACCGATTTTGCAACCGGCACCTTGCCCTTAGGAGCCCGGACTTTCCTCTGAATAAAATAAATTTATTCAGCGGCCATCCAATCCACTCGTTGATAGATATAATATGGCAACTCTATTTTTTTTTCAAGTTATAGTGAAAAAATTTTTGCTTAATACGAGAAGTATCCAACAATGAATTATTTCTTGAAATTAAAGCATTAAATGTATATAAACAGCCAAAAGTTTGAGAGGTTGGTGTGGAATGAAAATACTTGTTGTAGGTGGCGGAGGCAGAGAGCATGCGCTGGCTTTTGCTATAAAAAGGTCTCCATTGTGTAGTGAGCTATTTTGTGCACCGGGCAATGCAGGAACTGCACAAATAGCGCATAATATAAATATTAAAGATTCGGATATTGACGCTATTGTATCATTTTGTTTGGAAAATAGGATAGGTTTAGTTGTTGTTGGTCCTGAAGTGCCGCTGGCTTTAGGTTTGGTAGATGAATTAAATATTAGAGGCATAAAGGCGTTTGGGCCTTCAAAAAATGCGGCTCAAATTGAAGCAAGCAAATCATTTTCAAAACAGTTTTTCAAAAAATATTCACTACCTACAGCAGAATTTGATGTGTTTGACAATATTGATGACGCAAAGAATTATATTAATAAAAAGGGTTCGCCCATTGTTGTAAAAGCCGATGGTCTTGCTGCGGGAAAGGGCGTTACAGTGGCTCAAACCGAGGCTGAAGCAATTGATGCCCTAAAAGAAATTTTCATAGAGAGGAAATTTAAAGATGCTGGCAATAAAGTAGTTATAGAGGAAAAATTAGAAGGCGAAGAGGCATCCTTTTTGGCATTCAGCGATGGTGAAAATATCCTGCCGATGATTGCCGCACAGGATCATAAGCCTGTTTTTGATAATGATTTAGGCCCCAACACAGGCGGTATGGGTGCATATGCACAGGCGCCAATTATTGATGATGAATTGAGACAGTATATAATAAAAAACATTATGCAAAAAACTATAGACGGATTGAGAAAAGAGGGCATAATTTATAAGGGTGTTCTGTATGCCGGCTTAATGATTAAAGATAAAAAGCCCTATCTGCTTGAATTTAACTGCAGATTCGGAGATCCGGAAACACAAGCTATACTACCGCTTATGAATTCTGATATTGTTGATATTATGCTTGCATCTATAGATGGGAATCTTGCTTCAAAAACAATTAAGTGGAAGAAAAAATATGCGGTGTGTGTGGTATTGGCAAGCGGAGGATATCCTATAGAATATGACAAGGGTAAGGTAATCAGCGGACTGGACGATGTGGAAAAATTGGATAATGTGTATGTTTTTCATGCAGGTACTGCTAAAAAGAATTCGGATATTATCACAAATGGTGGGCGTGTTTTGAATATTGTAGGGGTAGATGAGCATTTTGATAAAGCACAAAAAAGGGCATATGATGCTATTAAGTTGGTCAGTTTTGATGGTATGCACTATAGAAAAGATATTGGCAATAAAGCCAGAAAATATCTTGGTATAAAATTATGAGAGTGGCTATCATATCGGGCAGCATAAATGATAAAAATGTTGTTCTCGCAGCAAAAAAAATTTTAGAGTATTTTGATATACCCTACGATGAATTTATAACGAGTGCGCACAGAAGTCCCAATCTTACTAAGGATATAGCATTGAAGGTGGAAAAATATTACGATGCATCCATAGTAATAGCTGGTTTATCTGCGGCACTACCGGGTATTCTTGCTGCATATACAAGCAAGCCTGTAATAGGTGTTCCTGTTGCATCGGAATTGATGGGGCTTGACGCTTTGTTATCTATTGCTCAAATGCCGTCTGGTGTTCCTGTTGCCACTATGGGTATTGGACAAAAAGGAGCAAAAAATGCAGCACTATTTATTGTTCGTCTATTTGCTCTAAATAGTGAAGCATTAAGGAACAAACTCAATGAATATAAGATTAAAGAAGAGAATAAACTAAGAGAGTTAAATGCGTAAGTTACAAAGGAAAAGCCTGGATTCTGAGCGTTCGCGGGAATGACAAATGGTGTTGTGTTTAACAAAAATTACACTAAAGATATAAATGCTAATGTCACTTGATGTTCATATAAGAAGCGCGCGTTATTCCAATAATAATGTTCTCAAAGATATTGATTTTAGATTAGATACGGGCGGTGTGTTAACTATAGTGGGTGAAAGCGGTGCCGGAAAAACAACTCTAGGGCGCATCGTGGCAGGTTTAGATAAGTTTTATAAAATAGATTTTGAAGGATATGTAAGATCATCCGAGAAAATCGGATATGTGCCGCAGAGTCTGTCAGAATCTATGGACCCTGTGTTTAGTATAGAATATCAGATGAAGGAAATTAAAAACAATCTTGCTCTGTTGAAAAATACTTTATTGGATGTCGGTTTGAAAGATGTAGATAGAATTTTGAAATCATATCCCCACAATTTAAGCGGTGGTATGAAACAGAGGGCGTTAATTGCTCTTGCTCTTTTGGATTCAAAAACAGTTGTTGCAGATGAACCTACAAGCGCACTGGATAAGACAACGCAGAGGCAAATTGTTAAGTTGTTTGAAGATTTGAATAAAAATTCAGGTATATCCATAATATTTATTACACACGATCTTGATCTGCTTAAATTTGATAGCAGTGTTATTGTTTTATATAACGGCTTAATTATTGAATATGCCAACTCCAGAGATCTGCTTAAGAATCCTATGCATCCTTACACAAGAATATTAATAAACGCGGCGCCCAAAGCAGATATGCATTATGACACAGATAGATTTGCAGTTTTAGACAATATTGAACAATCCAATGATATGTGTCCTTTTGTTAATATCTGTGAAAAGAGGTGTGATTGCTGTTATACTCAATTTCCGAAGTTGAAAGATGTTGGAGGTAGACTTTTAAGATGCCACGTATGAAATACAGTTTATTACTTATAATTTTGGTTGCGCTTGCTGTATATGGATTTAAATTTAGCAAAACAAAAACTATTGCAGGCTTCCACCATCCAGAAAGCGTATGGCAGTACAAAAATTTTATTTATGTATCCAATGTGGGAAGATATGAAAAAGATGATGGTTTTATAACGAAGCTGGATAGGTACGGGCATATAATAGAGTACAAATATATAGATGGCCTAAAATCACCAAAGGGCATATATGCATACGATAATAGACTATATATTGCAGATGTTAACAGAATATGCGTTGCAGATTTAAAAAAAGAGAATAAAAAATCTTGTACAACTGTAAAAAATGCAAAATTTTTAAATGATTTAGTTGTAAAAGATGGTGAAGTATATGTTACGGATACACTTAAAGATTGCATTTTTAAGATGGGGAAAGATGGTAAAGTCAGTGTATTTTTTTCACAAAGTGGATTATCTCCAAATGGTATAGTATTTTCTCAAAAACTTAATGCATTTATAGTAGTATCATTTAATAAGCCTGTGATAAATATAGTGTCATCAAACGGCAAATTGATAAAGTCTGTAAAGGTAAAAAAATTTGATGGATTTGACGGCATTTTTATCGATAAAAATAGTATTTATCTTTCGGATTACAGAAAAGGACTGATTATAAAAACAACATTCAATATGAAACATTTTGATATTATAAAGCATTTTCAAGCAAATGTAGCGGATATATATATTAAAGATAATACAATCTTTGTGCCTTTAATCTCGAGAAATAGATTGGATTTAATTAAGGTAGATCGTTGAAGTTTTCGTTTTCTCTTGAAAAAAAAGATATATCTGCCCGCGCCGGAGTGCTTGATTTGGGGCATACGCAGATAGATACGCCTGTTTTTATGCCTGTTGGAACTCAAGCTTCGGTTAAAGCCATATTGCCCTGTATGCTGAAAGCAATAGGATCTAAAATTATATTATCAAATACATATCACATATATTTAAGACCGGGGGTTCAAACAATAGAAAAACTTGGCGGACTGCATAAATTCAGCGGATGGAATAGGGGAATTTTGACCGATAGCGGTGGCTTTCAGCTGTTTTCCTTGAGTTCTTTGAGAAAGATATCTAAAGATGGTGTTATATTTTCCTCTCATATTGACGGATCAAAGCATTTTTTTACGCCGGAAAAGGTTGTTGAGTTGCAATCCCGCTGGGGCAGTGATATAGCTATGTCGTTAGATGAATGTCCACCATACACAAAAGATAAAAAATACATTAAAGATTCGCTGGATATGACTATTAATTGGGCTAAACGATCCATTGAAGCAAGAAAGATGCTGCCTTTACGGGGACTATTCGGAATAGTTCAGGGCGGTGTCTTTGATGATCTTAGAAAAGAGGCGGCATTGAGGATGAGAGAACTAAATTTCAACGGATTTGCAATAGGCGGATTGAGCGTCGGAGAATCCAAAGATGAGATGTATGAGGCTGCCGGGATTGTAAGTGAATTGCTGCCTGAGGATAAACCAAGATATGCTATGGGTGTGGGAAGACCAGAGGATATAATAGAGATGATAAATCTCGGTGTTGATATGTTTGATTGTGTTATGCCTACACGTAATGCAAGAAATGGTATGTTATTTACGCGCTTCGGCAATCTAAATATAAAAAGAAAAGAATTTGCGCAAGATGACAGACCAATTGAAGAGGGGTGCAGATGCTATACATGTAAAAATTTTTCACGCGGATATTTGCGTCATCTCTACAAAGCCGGTGAGCTGTCATTTTATACGCTTGCAACGATCCACAATCTATACTATTATATCAAGTTAGCTAAAGATGCGCGCTCTGCGATATTGAATGGTGAATTTGCACTTTTTCGCAAACACTTTTATGAAGAGAGGGGATATGGATAGATTCGTTGAGATTATTAAAGGTCATTTTCAGGACAGGCTGATCAGCATGGGGCTGCATAACATAGGTGTAACCTCATTTCTAAATAAGAACGGAATATTTATTGTCCTTGATAATGTTAATGCCGAGGATTTGCATAATGTTAAGAGAGCTTATTTGAGATACAAAAAGAAATATTCTACGCCTATTGTTGCAAGTAGGTCATTTTTTGAAGATGCTGCTGATGTATTTTGTATGGAAATGATGGAATTGAAAGAAAATTCGGAAATACTTTACGGTGAGAATATTTTTAGCAATATAAATGTTAGTGAACGTGCCCTAAGGGTTCAAATTGAGTATGAATTAAGGAGTAAACTACTGTCATTGAGAGGGGCGTTTATCGATCTACCACTTCAAAAAAAAATAATCGATGATCTAACATACCGTTCCATGTATAATATGCTGCTTATACTGAGGAATTTACTTAGATTAAAGGGCACTGTCGTAAATGATAATACACTAATAGATGTATTTGAGGAAAAATTTAATATTAAGCTTGATGCATTCAAGTATTTAAGTGATGCAGGCGATCTGAAATTTGAAAAATTGTTTCCTATGTTTAAAAAATATTTAGATGAGGTTAAAAAATTAGTTGAGATATCTGATAAAGTTCTTTCTTAGTGTTATAATTGTTTTTTTATCTGTTGTATTTGTCGAGACTAAAGATATACCGAAGACTAATTGTTGTTCTCTTGTCATTCCGCACTTGATGCGGAATCTTGATTTTAGACTCTGGATTCCCGCGTATGCGGGAACGACAAATGGAATAGGTGCTGAAAGTATACCGAAGCCCGTTGGTTATGTTAATGATTTTGCGCATATATTAAACAGCAACACAAAGAGCAAATTGAACATGCTTGCTAAAGAGTTAGATGCTAAAACAGGTGTTGAGTTGGTAATTGTTACAGTTAAATCCATAAACGGCGATGATATATTTGATTATTCTGTTAATCTGTTCCAGAAATGGGGAATAGGTAAAAAGGGCAAAGACAACGGCGTGTTGTTTCTTGTTGATGTTAAAGATAGGAAAATGCGCATAGACACGGGTTATGGCGTTGAGGGATTTTTGCCTGATGGGTTGTTGGGACGTATAAGGGATAATTATATTATTCCATATTTCAAAAAGGGCGATTACAATGCCGGTATTTTAAATGGCAGTGCAGCAATAGCAAATATTACGGCTCACCACTATAATATCACCTTAAATGGATCATTTAAAGCCAAGAAAGCTCATCATACCCTCGGCTTAATAAATCTGATCTTGTTAATAGGCGTGATTATAGCGCTTGGGCCATATCTTTTTCCTATGATGCTGGGTCTATTTTTTGGGTCTTACAATAGCGATTGGGATAATAATCTCGGCGGCGGATTCGGCGGCGGATTCGGCGGATTTGGTGGTGGCTCAACAGGCGGCGGCGGTATAGGAGGAAACTGGTGATAGATAAGAATAAAATGATAAAATGGAGGTACAGATAAATGAAAGGAGCTCTTGGAGTTATTGCAGTTATTTTTATTATTGTTATAGCTGGAGGTATATATTACTATGCTACATACAACAAATTAATAAGACTTGATGAAGAGGTAAGATCAAGTTGGAGTAATGTTGATGTGCAGTTAAAAAGAAGGGCAGATTTAATCCCGAACTTAGTAAATAGCGTGAAAGGTTATGCTCAGCATGAAAAAGAGATATTTGAACATGTGGCTGATGCGCGAGCAAAACTTATGGGCGCAAAGAACCCCAAAGAAGAAATAGCGGCAAACAATCAACTGGATGCCGCCATATCAAGGCTGCTTGTAATAGTTGAGCGTTATCCTGAGTTAAAAGCCAACGAAGAATTTACACGATTAATGGATAATCTGGAAGGCACGGAAAATAGAATTGCAGTTGCAAGAAAAAGGTATAACGATATAGTCAAGATATACAATGCAACTATACGATCCATTCCTGCAAATATAGTTGCAACAAGAATGGGATTAAAGCAATATCCATATTTTGAAATCAAGCAGGCCGAAAAAGCAGTCCCTAAGGTAGATTTCGGTAATAAACAATCAAGTTTAAAAATGAATTTGTGTTATGCGTAAAGTTATTATATTTTTATTTGTGCTCTGTCTTTTTTCACCAAGTGCATTTGCATCTTATAGATCCTTTTCACTAAAAAACGGGTTGAAATATTATATAGAAGAGGATCACAGATTAGGCATAGTAAATATAACAGTTTTATATAGGGTTGGATCATATTGTGAATATAACTCCATAACAGGAATTGCACATATGCTTGAACATATGAACTTCAGAGGCAGCAAACACTTTAAAGACGGTTATCTTGATAGATTGTCAGAGGAATTTGGCGGCGTTAATAACGCTCAAACCTCTTTTGATTATACAATGTATTTTATAACTATCAAAAAAAGTGCCTACAAAAAGGCTCTTGCTGCATATGCCGATATGATGAGCAATCTTGATTTGAACGACAAGCGTTTTCAAAAGGAAAGAAACGTTGTATATCAGGAAAGGTTATGGAGAATAGATAATTCCGCAAGCGGGTTCTTATACTATTCGCTCCATAATTTGGCTTATCTGGCGTCTGCCTATAGATGGACGCCCATAGGATATGCATACGACATAAAACATTATGATTTAGGGGATTTGAGGAGGTTTTATAAGAAATATTATCTGCCAAATAATGCTATTATTGTTATAAGCGGTGACATTGATACAGATAGTGCGAAAAAAGCTGTTGAAAAATATTTTTCCAACAAAAAACCTGCCGATATAGAATGCAGAATAACCCAAGAACCCCAGCAAATCGGAAGAAGAATTATGTATATAAAGAAGCCTTCATCTATGAAAAAATTGGCTATGGGCTTTAAAATAGACAATGCAAAGAGTAGATTCACGCCCGAGCTTGATCTTATTTCATACATGCTGTTTTATATGAAAAGTTCTATGGCGGATAAAGATCTTATAAGGGATAAGCATATTTTATCATCTATTTCCGGAGGCAATGAGGAGAGAATTCACGATAAAGGTTTATTTGAAATATTTGCCGACATAAACAAAAATATTAGTTTTAATAGGGCGAGGGATGCCATTGAAAATGAGTTGAATAAGATAAAAAGCGGCGATTTTAATATTGATACATTGAATGCTGCTAAATCAAAAGCCATTTCGGACTACTATTTTTCCCAAGAGACCTTAAGTGAAAAAAACAGTTCGTTTGCTTTTTATGCCGCTTTTGATATGAGAAAATATTATGAAAATTATCCGTCCATCATTAAAAAAATTACAAAACGGGATATTATGGCGGCAGCAAATAAGTATTTTGTAAAAGATCGTGAGAGTGACTGCTTTTTAATACCACAAAAAGGCAAGATCGTTAGCAATGCGCAGTATAAGGGTGGTATAAGATGAAGAAACTGTTTTTACTTGTGATTATGTTTTTTGTTAGCTCCGTTGCTTATGCGGAAACGCCTCATATTTTGAAATCCCAATTAAGTAACGGATTGAGATATCTTGTCTATAAAAGTTCCAGCGTGCCTGTTGTGGCGGTTGATATTAA
>CAJXLZ010000010.1 GCA_913056505.1 uncultured Desulfurellaceae bacterium | reverse complement strand
TCCAGGCTCTATCACCCCTCCATTTCTGTAATTAATCTTTTCCATAACAGGCGATGCTGTGGGCAGAAGCATAATTGAGGCGATGAGGAGTATGGAGAGATATCTTTTTGCGGTCGTTTTTCTTGGCATCGATTAGTGAATGGGCAAACCTCTATTTATAAATGATGGAAGGGGTGGATGGAAAATGCTCCCGACGGGATTTGAACCCGTGTCTTCGGCTGTCTTCGAACTCCTAAAAAAGAGCCCTCGAAAGGCCGGAATGATTGGCCGCTACACTACGGGAGCAGTTGAGAATCTCATGTTGGATACATAATTCTGAGAAGTTCTATTACTACAGAGGATATGACAGCTATTGCGACCACGAGCCACGGGTCTATTTTTGGGGATTTGTCGTCTTCGGAATCGAAGTATCTGACAAGCCCAGCTGCAGACTGAAAGCCGCTGTTTTTACTTCTCTTTGCCATATTATCACCTTATATCTAAGGGGTATTTATGTCTTACGAATTCCTTTGTGAGTATAGTGATGAGCCACCAGGGAGATTCGAACTCCCGACCTGCTGATTACAAGTCAGCTGCTCTACCAATTGAGCTACGCCAGCATAAGCGAAGGGCATTATATATAAAAAACTGCGGTTGTCAATAGAAATATTTAAGGAATTTTAAAAATAGCCTTACAACGGGATTATTAATTAATGGTGCCGAGACGTGGAATCGAACCACGGACACAGGGATTTTCAGTCCCTTGCTCTACCGACTGAGCTATCTCGGCAACGAAACGATTAGCTTATACAAAAAAAATATCTGAAAGTCAATAAATAAATTTTTTGGATATCCCACAATTTGTATACAGATGTAGTATGAGTAGTTTGACACAAGAATCTAAAAACAATATACTAATTGCGCGCTATAGTCGTTTTCTGGGGGTGTATCATAAAGAAAATCTTATTTTTTTGTTTTGCGCTGTTTTTCATTTTTGCATTTTCCGCTTATTCCAAAGATAACAAGATAGATATAAAAGCAAAAAACATCATCTTTGATAATAAAATCAATACCTACTTTGCAAAAGGCGACTGCAAAATAATCAACGGAAAATATCTGTTAAAAAGCGATAGAGTCAGTTTTAACAAAGTTACATACATTGCCGATTTAGAAGGAAATGTTTATTTGGAAGATGGTGCAGGAAACTGGATCAAAGGGGAAAAAGCCGTTATAAACATCTCAACATATAAAGGTTTTGTGGATAATGCTATTATGTTTATAAAAAACAGGGGCATATATGTTCGCTCATCACGTATAATATTAAATAGCAAGAACAAACAGTACGCTAAAAATGCTCAACTAACAAGCTGCAAATGCGATAGATTTATAGACGGTGACAAAAATGCATATCCCAAATGGACAATAAACGCAAAAAAAACATATATCGTGCAGGATGACCATATTTTTTCATATCCGGTTATATTTAGAGTTAAAAAATATCCTGTTGTTTATACTCCGGCTTTATATATAGACATAAACAAAAAGAGAAAAAGCGGCTTTTTATGGCCTTCTGTAGGTTATTCTAACAATAATGGATTTCAATATGAGCAGCCCTATTTTATAGATATAAACGATTCTGAAGATATAACCCTAACGCCATACACTAAAACTAAAATCGGATATGGACTGAAATCGGAATACAGATTTTACTGGAATAGAGATATTTTAGGAGACTGGAATATAGATCTACTAAAACAGTATTCCAAATGGGGTCTAAATAGTAAAAAAAAGAGACTCAATATAAACGCAAAACAAGATATGAATTTTCATGAATACGGCAATTTTTCATTCGATGTTAATCTTGTTAATAATAAAGACAACCTAAGGGTTATGAAAAATGATGACATAGAATTAAGCAACGAAAGGTACACTAGATCGACAGCAGCCTACTATCTATCAAAAAACGAATATTCTCTTTCTATTAATGGATACTATTATCAAGACCTGCTCGCCGACAACAATAGATTGACGCTGCAGAAAATGCCAGAAATAAATTTTAATATAACAAATAAAAAATTATACAAAAATCTCACACTTGATATGAACAATAATCTAACCAAAAATTTTAGAATATCGGGTACAAGGGGATACACATTGAACTCCTCGCCATTTTTATCCTATCCTTTTAAAATATCATATTTTAATGTGGTCCCAAAAACCGGGCTACACTATATTTTTTCCCACTGGAAAAACACCCTTGAACACTATAGCAAAACAAGAAAATCAGTTGTACCCGAATATGATATCTCAATCAACACCGAACTCAATAAAATATATTTAACCCGTAATAGTAAGGGGTTTATGGGTGTAAAACATTCTATTATACCCACTCTATCTTATACCTATATTCCGCATAGAAAACAGAATTTCCCGGACTTTGTAACAACATACGCTAAAACAAATGCCGTAACATTTGAATTGGAGAATGGCTTAACGGGAAGATATGATAATGACAAGACCTACTACAAAGAGATATTCTATAATAAATTAGCCCAAAGCTACGATTTTAATAAAGATGCATATTCGCCATATTATAGTTTTAGAAATCCCCACCATTCTGCGTTCTCTCCTATCTATTCAGAAACAAGATTTGCACCGTATGATGATATGGCTTTCTCATCCAAAGAACATTTTGACTGGGCAAGGGGCATATTTATGGATTCAGATGAGTCGCTAAATATAAACTATAAAAATAAAGGCTTCTCGGTGGGATATGTGATGATTAGAAACGAAAATTCTTACAAGAGAACCACAGAGAGCGTAAAAAGTAGTGTTTATTTTTACCCACTCAAACCACTCTATATTTATGCCTATATTGAAAAAAGCTTATTGGATAAATTTTATCCTCAGAAAAAAATCGGATTTTACTACAAAGAAGACTGTTGGGGATTCGGCATAGATCTATACGACAACGAAATACCCGAAGAACAGACTGACGGCAGTTATGAAAGAAAAAGCAATGTAGGATTTTGGATTACATTAACATTAAACGGCATTGGAGAAATTAAAAGGAAATATTAAATATGCTAAGAAAACAGGATAAATCCGTAGCACTCAAATATGATAAAGATAAAGATAGTGCTCCAAAAATTGTTGCAAAGGGCAAAGGTATCCTATCCGAAAAAATTAAGGATATTGCGCGCTCAAGTGGAGTACATATTGCCAAAGATAAACATTTAGCAGAGGAGCTCTACAGAATGAACATAGGCTCGGATATACCTGAAGAGTTGTATGAGGCTGTAGCAAAAATACTCATCTTTGTGTATAATTTAAGATCTTCTGATCGATATTGAGTATTTCACAATTCTATAGTCCAATTGTCTTATAGTAAACCCAAGCAGGCGCGCCGCTTTTGATTTTACGTAACCCGTCTGATTTAGGGCTTTTTCTATTTGCGCTTTTTCTATATCTTTAATTGCGGACGGAACATCTTTATATACATTTTTGCTTATTTTTTGCTCTGTTTGTGTTTTTTTTGTTATATACGATGGCAGATCTTCTGATTTTATCACCCCGTCGTTCATTGCAATCATCCTTTCCACGGTGTTTTCCACCTCCCTGATATTCCCAGGCCAATCATAGTTTATCAAATATTTCATAGCATCATTGGAAAATTCTATGCGTTTTTTATAGCGTTTGAACAACTTTTTAGCAAAAAAATCTATCAAAACCATTATATCATCCCTTCTGTTTCTTAAAGGCTGTATAAAAATAGGTATGATATTTAATCTATAATAGAGATCCTCTCTAAATTTCCCCTGTTCTATCAACTTTCTCAATTCTTGGTTTGTTGCTGCAATAATCCTTATGTCTATAGGTATAATTTCTTCCGATCCCAATCTTGATATCTCTCTGTCTTGTATAACATTAAGCAGTTTAGCCTGGAGCGTCAAAGACATATCTCCAATCTCATCCAAAAACAGTGTACCCTTATCAGCCAGCTCAAACTTTCCCTTTTTTTTCGATACAGCAGAGGTAAAAGCCCCTTTTTCATACCCGAACAGTTCAGCTTCCAATAAGTTTTCAGGTATTGCCGCACAGTTTATAGTTACAAAGGGCTTGTCTCTTCTTGAGCTTAGATTATGTATAATTTTTGCAATAAGCGTTTTGCCTGTGCCACTTTCACCCGTTAAAAGAACCGTAGAATCAACTAATGCAGCTCTCCTTACAATCTTTCTTATATCGCTAATTTGCTTGGATATGCCAATGAGTGTATTGGCCTCATCATTAGCATTATCTATCTTACCAAACAGTATTTCCCTTTCATCCTGCCAATATTGTCTCTCCTCCGCCATTCTATCATACATCTTTTTGGTTAAACCTATCAATGTACCTATTGTGGACAACATTTGAATAGCATTTTCATGAGAAAAATCTCTTGTTTTTTCCTTATATACACTTAAAACTCCAAATTTTTCCCCTCCAACCTTAATGGGCACTCCTATAAAAATCACACTATTCTGAAATTTTTCTATTAATTTTATTTTATTGAGATATTTTGGATTGTCTTTCAAATCATAAAGCACTGCAGGTATATCATTTCTAAATATGCTTCCTATTATACCCTCTCCTTTCTTGAATATACCTTTAGAATATTCCTGTTTAGTCAATCCAAAACTTTGGCTTATCTTAAGCTGTGATGTTTCGGGATCATACAAAGCTACAAACGATACAGGCACATTCCAATAAGAATAGAGCACCTTTAATATCTCTTTTAGGGCATTTGTAAAATTACTATTCCTACTCAATATTTTACTTACTTTGTATATAATATTTAAATACCCTTTTTTTATATTGATTCTTCTGTTTAGTGACATAGCAGATATAGAATACAAAATTGTTAACAAAAATGCAAACAATATCTATTTTATGCTGTTTTATTTTGTAAGAATTGCTGTTATCACAACATTGGAATAAGCTTTGCTAAATACAAGATAGAATAGTAAAAAAGGAGGATTTTTATGACACCAAATGAGATTATTAAGAAAATTGAGGAAGAAGGGATCAAGATCGTTGACCTAAGATTTGTAGATCTTTTAGGGGTATGGCAGCATTTCAGTGTACCGGCTCATGTTATAGAAGAAAAGGTTTTCGAAGAGGGGTTAGGATTTGACGGATCATCTATTAGAGGGTGGCAAGCAATTGATGAAAGCGATATGCTTGTTGTGCCTGACCCGAAAACTGCATTTGTTGATTCTTTCACAGAAGTTCCTACACTGAATATAATATGCAATGTTATTGACCCAATCACTAAGGAGCACTACGGGAGACATCCAAGATTTATAGCTCAAAAAGCAGAAGAATATCTCCAATCAACAGGCTTAGCCGACACAGCCTATTTCGGACCGGAGCTTGAATTTTTTATTTTTGATGATGTAAAGATGAAGGTTGAATCCAATAAAAGTTTTTACGAGGTAGATTCTGCTGAGGGTATATGGAACTCAGATAGAAAAGAAGATCCTAACTTAAGCTATAAAATCAGGCACAAAGAGGGATATTTTCCTGTATCTCCATTGGACAGTCTGCAGGATTTAAGAACAGAAATGGTTTTGGAGTTGGAAAAAGCGGGTATTGAGGTTGAAACTCACCACCACGAGGTGGCGACAGCGGGTCAGGCTGAAATAGATATTAAATATGCACCTATGGTTCAGCAGTCAGATAATGTTATGAAGTTTAAATATATAGTGAAAAATACAGCGCTTCTATACGGTAAAACGGTAACATTTATGCCAAAGCCTTTGGCGGGAGACAACGGAACAGGTATGCATACACATCAAAGTCTGTGGAAAGATGGAAAACCACTATTTGCCGGAAATGGATATGCCGGCATGAGCGAGATAGCTATGTACTATATGGGCGGTATCTTAAAACACGGGAAAGCATTGGCTGCATTCACCAACCCAACAACAAATTCATACAAAAGGCTTGTACCGGGTTTTGAAGCCCCTATTAATCTTGCATACTCTTCAAGAAATAGAAGCGCATCACTACGTATTCCTATGTATTCTTCATCGCCCAGTGCAAAGAGAATGGAGGTACGGTTCCCTGATCCAAGCTGCAATCCTTATCTCTCATTTTCGGCTATGTTAATGGCAGGGCTTGATGGCATATTAAACAAAATAGATCCGGGTGAGCCTTTAGATAAAAATATCTACGATCTGCCACCTGAAGAGCTGGCAAATGTTCCCAAAATGCCCGGCAGTTTAACTGAAAGTTTGGATGAATTGGAAAAAGACTATGAATTCTTGCTTAAAGGCGATGTATTTACAGAAGATGTTATAAGGGCATGGATCGATTATAAAAGAGAGAATGAATTAAAATATGTAAACTCTACGCCACATCCTGCAGAATTTATGCTCTATTACGATATCTAATTAAACATTTATCGGGGTCAAATTTTGGCCCCGTTTGCTTTTTTAAGTTTTAGACTTCAGATTTTTTATCAGCCATTTTACAGTATTTAACACTGAATCCCTTACAAGATTATTAACTATATTAACAATATTTTTTAAATCAATCTTATCTATTGGCATTTTTTTACTAAACTCATATTCTGATATCAATTTATGGCTCTTGTAAGAAAACAGGGAAAAATGTATGTCAGCAGCAACATATTGGATGTCATCATTAAAGATAGGCTCCAAATCTATTATAGAAAATTCAAGTACATAATCTGGAATGGGGTAGTTCGAATCTGTATATGCCAATTTGAATAACTTGGATTTATTAAGGGAATTTATCAGGCAATTTTTAAACATATCAGACGGCGTGCCCCTCCAACGCGAGAAGGCATAATGGCCTATTTTATGTTGGTCAACTTTATAGTAAATAAGGTTTGTGTTAAATTTTTCATCTGTGGTAATTGATCTTACCAGTACCGTTTTTTCTGTTTTTACAGGGCTATATATATTAAAATATGGCGAAATGTAATACTCCTGTTTTTGTTTTATGCTGCCCATAGCACAGGACACCAGTAAAAAAGATATGGCAAACAAAACGACCTTCTTCATAATTATTCCCCCGGACCCTTTTTAGGTTGCCTATTGCGTATCATCACCGACGGATTTTCTTTTATCTCAATTATCAAGTCTCTAACATCTTTAAGTGTATATTTCACCTGCATAATAAGATCATTTACATTAGCAAGTGTATTATTAGTAAAAGCATTGATTCCATTTTGATTATCTTTTATGATTGCATCAACATTTTTCACGGTTATTTGCGATTCTTTCAATAAATGGTTAAGCTTGTTGTTTGTTACATTAAGATACTTAATTAAATTATCACCATCTTTTATCATCTGATTTAGCTCATCAACACTCTTGATGAGTTTATAGGTAAGCATATCTGTATTTTCCCCTATATTTTTCAGATGACGTATGGACGAATTATCAAATACGCTGTTTATCTTTTCCAACAGCGTATCTGTATTTTTTATAATTTTTTTCGCAGAATCCTCTAAAATATCGAGCTTCGATGGCTGAAGCGGTATTTTGGGATATTTTGCTTTGGATACTTCTTTTAAAAGTTTTGTTTTAGTGTTGCTGCCGACCAGGTCAATGTATGATATACCTGTCATACTATTTTTTATTATCTGAGCCCTTGTGCTTGTTGTTATTGGTATGTTTCTTTCTACATTTATAAATATCTTTATATATTCTGGATCTTTACTATCTATCACTATATCTTTTACATTACCCACATGTATGCCCTTATACAGCACATTAGCAGCAGGATTAAGCCCAGATACACTTTTATTTGTATATATCATATATACATCGAATTCTCTCTTAAAATTTACACCCAATATCCATAGAATAATAGCTATAAAAATTATACTGAAAACAGTAACAAACAGTCCTGCTATCAGATAATGCGGTTTTGTTTCCATTTTTGAAATTTTATACCTCGCTCTCCATAAAAGAATTTCTTAGCCCAATCATCATCGGTCTTTGATATTTCATCAATACTACCTTCGGATAGAACTATGCCATCTTTTAATATACAGGCACGGTTTGCCACATGAAACAGCGTATCTAGATCGTGTGTAACCATAACGACGGTTAAATTGAGTGCTGCAGATAGGTTTTTAATGGTATTATCAAAATCTTCCGCACTAACGGGATCGAGCCCACTTGTAGGTTCATCAAGCAATAGAAGTTCGGGATCTTTTGCAATAGCTCTTGCCAATGCAGCTTTTTTCCTCATGCCGCCGGATAGCTCGTTTGGATACATATTATAGACCTCAGGTTGCAAGCCGACTAAAGACAGCTTAAACATCACTATTTCCTTAAGCAGAATTTTATCCATTTTCGTTCTTTCTAAAATAGGGGTAGCTATATTCTCACCTACGCTCAATGATGTAAATAGAGAGGCCGATTGAAACATAACACCCCACCTATCTCTAAAAGAATTTTTATCATCCTCCGAAGCATCCTTTATATCTTTGTTAAATAGTATAATAGTTCCACTTGCTGGCTTTACAAGCATAAGCATTTCCCGTAAGAGCATTGTTTTGCCACTGCCGGATGCACCTAAGATAGCATAAATATCATTTTTATTAACTGTTATATTTACGCCTTTATGTATAACGCGATTACCTATTTTTGTAACGACATTTCTTAACCTTATCATATACCGGCCCATCTAAACAGAATAGAAAATATAGCATCTGCTACTATAACCGAAAATATGCTGTCAACTACACTAATTGTAACATTTTTGCCTATGCTTTCAACATTCGTTTGAGTTCTAAATCCCTTAAAGGAACCGATAGCTGCTATAAGCACAGCAAAAACAGGGCCTTTAATAATGCCGGATAAAAACAGCTTAAGTGTCATAATCTGATTTAGCCTTCTAAAAAAATCGCCGATACTTACACCCAAAGAGATCTGCGATACAACCATACCACCAAATATTCCTAAAATATCGGAAAACACTATCAAGAACGGCATAGCTATAACAAGTGAAATTATCTTTGGAAAAACCAATATATCATATGGGCGTATACCCATTGTATCCAAAACATATATCTCCTGTGTAACCTTCATTATACCGATTTGCGATGTATATGAACTGGCGCTTCTGCCTGCCAATATTATCGCCACAAGCAAAGGTCCCAATTCCCTAACAATAGAAATACTCACCAAATCAACAACAAATATATTTACCCCAAACCTGCTAAGCTGCACCGATCCTTGATAGGCTATAACGGCACCAATCAAAAAAGAGATAACGCCTATGATAGGTAGAGCATTATATCCCATAGTCTCTATACCTTTAACAATAGCCCTCCAGCGTAGACGTTTTTTAGGATGGGCAATTATACCGGCAAAATCCAAAGATATTAAGCCAAGAAAGTTTATGAATAGATACAGCTCATACATCCTATTGTATATATTCGATAGAAATTTCCCTATAAATCCTATATTTTCTTGTTTTGGTTGAGTATCTTTTTTATGTTTCTTGACAATATTATATAAATTTTTCTGATTGTCATTAAATTTAACGACGCTACCGCTTATGTGCAAATGTTCGATGAGATCTATTATTAGTATCATACCCGATGTATCTATATCTTTTGCTTGTGTTGCATCCAATAATTTTAAGTTATCGGGAATAGATTTTAAAGATTTAGATATATCCGATATATTTTTATATGTCCAATCATCGTAAAGACAGAGCGTTTCTGCGACAATACCGAAATATTTGCACATTGTAAAAATATCAGATAGCTTCTATTAACGGTGTAAACGCTATGACCTCTGCATCGTTTTCCTTAACCAAAACCATATGTTCGAGGCGTATACCCAATTTACCCGGAATATAGATCCCCGGTTCTATTGTAAATACCATATTCGGCTGAATTACCATATCATTTTTTAGGTTAATATATGGAAATTCATGCACCTCCAATCCTACGCCATGTCCCAAAGAGTGCGTAAAATATTTATCCAAACCATATTTCGCAAGTTCCTTTCTTGCGCGTTCTTCTAACTCTTTTACCTTTGTTTTGCCCGGCGCTATCATCTCTGTGGCAAAAAGTCTCGCATAGAATACGGCATTAAACAGCTTTCTCTTTTCATCATCTTTCTGTCCAATTAAAAAGGTGTATGTGGTATCTGAATTGTATCCGTCAACCTGCGCACCAAAATCTATCACGAGAAATTCCCCGTTTTGCACCCTTTTGTCCGTAGGTCTATGGTGGGGATAGGATGCATTTTTGCCACTTGCAACAATGGTTTCAAATGCCTCTTTTTGAGCGCCAGCCTTTCTTATTTGATATGTCAACTCATCAGCCAATTCCTTTTCCGTAACCCCGGGCTGTATGAGAGGATATACTTTCAAAAAAGCATTGCGTGCGGCATATGAAGCCCTTTGTATAGTATTAATTTCTTCTTTTTCTTTTATCATACGTATGGTTTTTGTTACGTCGGTCATGTTTATACATTGAAAAGCATTTGCAAAATATCGATACTGCTTAGCAGATAGATCTTTGTAATCCAAACCTATTTTGTGGATATCCTCATTTTTTAGAAATTCGCCTATATCCTCTAAGCCTTTTGATGTTTCTATAATTTTTACAGACCGATTACCGGCATCTACGGCTTGCCTATAATATATAGGAGATAGAAACAGCACACATTGATCGCTTGAAACAAGTATGCAACCTTCCGCATCAATATCGGTAAAATAACGTATATCGTATGTTGAAAATGAAATATAAGCTTCAGCAGAATAGCTCTTTATATGCTGAACCAACCTTTGTAATCTTTTATTCATAGATTATTCCTCTCTCACAGTTTTATTTCTTGTTGATTTTGCCCTATACAAAGCATCATCAGCGCGTTTAATTAAGCTTTTTATGGTATCAGTTTCCCTAAATTGCGCTACACCAAAGCTTGATGTTATCTGGAAATTTTCCCCTCTATATTGAAATTTTAGATTGGATACAGCTGTTCTTAATTTCTCAGACACCTCAAATGCAGAATCAATTCCCGTATTGGGCAATATCAGTATAAATTCCTCGCCCCCGTAACGTGCTAATATATCGACATCTCTCACAGCAGACTTTATTGTTTTGCAGAACGTCTGTAAAACTCTATCGCCCACCAAATGTCCATACCTGTTATTAACACTGCTGAAATGGTCAATATCCGACATTATTATGGAAAATGACGTTTTATACCGTATTGCCCTGCCAATTTCCAATTTCATAAAATGTACCAAGCCCCTTCTGTTGTATATATTTGTTAGGGGATCTATAATGAGGCTTTCTTTTGCTTTTTTCACCTTCTCCTGCAATTCTTGTATAATGTTGCTCGCTTCTTTCATTTTCTGATTATATTGATCCAATTCCCTCTGCATATCTAATATGGAATTCTTTATCTTTATCGATATAGCTATAAGACGCTTGCTCGCAACATCCACATCCATATTGGCAGTTAAGTTGTCTATTTCTTCTATGTGCCCTTTGAACACGTCTGAATATTTGGTGTGCGAGGTGGAAAATGTATTTATACTGTATACAAGAGCCCTTAACGCTTTCTTCAACTTATTATTTAATGAGTCAATATATTCATCCTCTATAGTCTCTTTTAAGTTAATTAATGCTTTTAATTTCTTTCTTATATCTATCGATTCAATCTTATTGGGATTAAATGCTATATTCTGTTTAATACCCTGAAAATCTTTTTTGTATTGATTCGCCGACTCGCCATCTGCCGATATGTCCATAAGAGAAAATAGCATATCCAATATATCCTTATATACCGTTTCTTTTGCATTTTTTACAGATGTTCCCATGCTAAACAATATATCTTTGGTCATTTCCAAACTTTTCAAATCTATTTTTTTATTCAACAACTCTTTAATCTTTTCGAGACTATTCTGCCAACTTTTAGAAGAATCCACCTCTTTTGCCAATCTAAGCAGCATATTTATATTAGATAGTACCAATTTATCCTGCTGCTTTTTGCTATTTGATAAAGATTCGTCATATTTAATGACAAAATCTGCTATTTTATATTTTAAATCCTCCAGACTCTCTTTATCATGAGCTTTTTTTAGCGCACTTTTATATTCTTCTATGGATCTGTTTATCTGTTTATCATCTGTTTTTAAAGCGTTCAGAAGATGCACAATGATAAGCTTCAGATTACCTATATATGTATCACTCTTAATATCGTTCTTTCTGCCGAGTTTAATCATAATCTCCTAATTTATTTGACAAAAGCTCAATAATAATTAATTTAAACTATAGCATCTTTGTATGCTTTGTTCAATAAATTTATGAAAGAGGCTTGATTGGTAAGAACAGAAAGAATTGTTCCCATATCGTACACGAACCTTATAATATTGATTATTAGATTAATGGCTGTGTCAGGTGCAGTTGTATGGACGGTATATTATAAACCCGCAGGTTTTACAAAGATCAGCCCATATATAATATACATAGATCTTTTTCTTATATATATATACATAATATTTTTTATAATAAGGTTTTACTGTGATAAAATAAGTAAAATCTACTGCCTTTTCACATTTGTATTTGACC